>NZ_JBFAUZ010000028.1:38926-123217 GCF_040679555.1 Spirillospora sp. NPDC052242 | reverse complement strand
CCAGCCCTGCGAGGCCGTCGGGCCGGGGGGAATGCGTGCGGGGCGGCGGACCGGGGCCGACGGGGGTCGGCCCGCTCCCGGCGACCAGGGGGAGGATGGAACATTGCTGTGCCTGACCTGTCACCGCGTCCGCCCGGCTCTCGACCGGGCCGACTACACTTCCGACCGCGCTCTTCTCATCCTCCGGCGGGGGCTGTGCACGTGCCTCGCGCCGCCGCCGCCCGCACGGGGCCGCACCGCGCGCCCGTCCGGGCAGGACGTCCCGGGGCCGCGACCGCGGAACGCGGCGCGGCGGCCGCCGACCCCCGGCCCGCAGGGCCGGTTCGCGCCGTCGGCGCCGGTTAACCGAACCGACACGTGAATTGCATAAACCGTTCACGACCCGTTCGCCTAGAGTTAAAGGAGCATCCCGTCGCCGGCCCCTGGGGGGAGCACCATGACCGTTATCCCGGGTCTCGTCCGCCGTGCCGCCGCGGAGGCGGAACGCCAGTTGCGCGGAGGCGCCGCCCTCCTCTGCAGACTGGGCCGGGACCTGGAACGGTCGGCCGACCTCGAACGGCTGCTGCCCACCCACTCCGCGCGCCTGCGCGCCCTGGAGGACGCCGTCCACGCGCGGGACGCCGAACTCCGCGCGCTCCGCACCGAACTCGACTCGCTCGTCGCCCAGCTCAACGACCGCCTCCTGCCGCGCATCGACGAGCGCATCGACGACACCGAACGGGACGTGTCGGCGATCATCGCGGGCCTCGTCCGCGCCGGCCGAGACACCGCCGAACAGGGCACCCGCCTGGAGACCGCCGACCGCCGCATCGACGACCTGCGCGCCCGCCTCGCCCAGCTCGAGCAGCGCACCGGCCTGTGGCGCGACGTCCAGGCCAACATGGCCCGCCTCGGCGACGATCTCGACTCCCTGCGCGCCCGCCTGGTCCTGCACACCTCCGACCCCGAACCGGCCCCCGTCCAGAACATCGCCGACCGCCCCGCCTGACCCGTCCCGCCCGGCGAGGACGGCCGGGGCGGCCGTGTGGGCGGAGAGGGTGGTGAACGGGCGTATCGTCGCATGCGGGGCGCGGCGCGGTCGTGCGCGGCGCGGTCGTGCGCGCGGTGCCGTGGTCCCGGGCGTCCCGTGCGCCGTCGTCCCCGGCGCCGCCGCGGCGGACCGGCGCGGTGCGGGGCGCGTGCTCGTCGTCTAGCCGAACGGAACCCGCCTTGACCACTCCGGAGCCGACCTCCCCCGCCGCCCGCCGCGGATTCGCCAGCGACAACCAGGCGTCCGTCCATCCCGAGATCCTCGCGGCGCTCGCGGCGGTGAACGAGGGCCACCAGCCCGCCTACGGGGACGACGCCGTGACGGCGCGGCTCCGCGAGGTCGTCCGGGAGCACTTCGGCGCGCGGGCCGAGGCGTACCCGGTGTTCAACGGGACGGGCGCGAACGTGGTCGCCCTGCAGGCCATGTCGGAGCGGTGGAGCGCGGTGATCTGCCCCGACTCGGCGCACATCAACACCGACGAGTGCGGCGCCCCGGAGAAGATCGCGGGCATCAAGCTCGTCACCGCGCCCGCGCCGGACGGGAAGCTGACGCCCGCGGCGGTGGAGCGGCTCGCCGTCGGGTTCGGCAGCGTGCAGCGCGCGCAGCCCGCCGTGGTGTCGATCAGCCAGAGCACCGAGTTCGGGACGGTCTACACCCCGGAGGAGGTCGCGGCGGTCGCGGCGGCGGCGCACGAGCGGGGCCTCGGCGTCCACATGGACGGCGCCCGGCTCGCCAACGCGGCCGCGGCGCTCGGCGTCCCGATGCGGGCGCTCACCACCGACGCGGGCGTGGACGTCCTGTCGTTCGGCGGGACGAAGAACGGGCTGCTGCTCGGCGAGGCCGTCGTCGTCCTGAACCCGGACGCCGCGCGCGGGGTCGAGTTCCTGCGCAAGTCGAGCCTGCAGCTGGCGTCGAAGATGCGGTACGTGTCGGCGCAGCTCGTCGCGCTGCTCGAGGGCGACCTGTGGCACCGCAACGCCGCGCGGGCCAACGCGATGGCGCGGCGGCTGGCGGGCGGCGCGGGCGCGCTGCCCGGCGTGGAGATCACCCAGGCGGTGCAGGCCAACACGGTGTTCGCGATCGTGCCGAAGGACGTGTGCGAGCGGCTCCGCGAACGGTTCGCGTTCTACGTGTGGGACGAGCGGACGGGCGAGGTCCGCTGGGTGTGCTCGTTCGACACCACCGAGGAGGACGTCGACGCGTTCGTCGCCGCGCTCGCCGCGGAGCTGCCGGGCTGACGTCCGTCCACCGCCGGGAGGCGGGCCGGGCCGGATGCGGACGAGGGGGCGGATCGGCGGGCCGAGCTGCCGGAACGCCCCTCGGTGATCCCGATCATCGGGAACCAAGCGAACGCTTGGAAGCGCCTCCGGGTTATCGTGTCCCGAACTGGATTCGGTACGAGAGAGGCGAGCCTGATGGCCAACCGCACCTTCGTCGTCGGCGTGGGCATGACCAAGTTCGAGAAGCCGGGCTCCCGCGACTGGGAGTACCCCGACATGGCCAAGGAGGCCGTCGGCAAGGCCCTCGAGGACGCCGGCGTCGGCTACGACAAGATCGAGATGGCCTACGCCGGCTCGATGTACGGGTCGATGGGCCAGCGCGCGCTCTACGAGACCGGCATGACCGGCATCCCGGTGATGACCGTCATGAACGCGTGCGCCACCGGGTCCAGCGCGCTGTTCCTCGCCCGCCAGGCCGTCCGCGGCGGGCTCGCCGACTGCGCGCTCGCGCTCGGCATGGAGAAGATGAAGAAGGGCTCGCTCGGCGCGGGCATGGACTCCAAGGTCACCATCATCGACCACCACCTGCGCTCGATGACCGCGGGCCGCGAGTGGGAGCTGGACAAGGCGCCGATGCCGCAGATGTTCGGCAACGCCGGGCGCGAGCACATGGAGAAGTACGGCTCCACCCCCGACCACTACGCCTGGATCGGGTGGAAGAACCACAAGCACTCGGTGAACAACCCGTACGCGCAGTTCCAGGACGAGTACTCGCTGGACGACGTCAAGAACGCCACGATGATCTTCGACCCGCTCACCAAGCTGCAGTGCTCCCCCACCTCCGACGGCGCCGGGGCCGCGCTCGTCGTCAGCGAGCGGTTCCTCGACGAGCACGACCTGTGGGACCAGGCCGTCGAGATCGCCGGGCACAACATCACCACCGACACCCCCGCGAGCTTCGAGGACAACTCGTCCATCCAGGTCGTCGGGTTCGGCTGCTCGCAGCGCGCCGCCCGCGCCGCCATGGAGGAGGCGCAGGTCGGCATCGAGGACGTCGACGTCATCGAGCTGCACGACTGCTTCAGCGCCAACGAGCTGATCACCTACGAGGCGCTCGGCATGACCGAGGTCGGCGAGGGCCACAAGCTCGTCGACGACCAGGCCACCACCTACGGCGGCAAGTGGGTCGTCAACCCCTCCGGCGGGCTGATCTCCAAGGGGCACCCGCTCGGCGCCACCGGCCTCGCCCAGTGCGCCGAGCTGACCTGGCAGCTGCGCGGCAAGGCCGGCGCCCGCCAGGTGGACGGCGCCCGCGTCGCCCTCCAGCACAACATCGGCCTCGGCAGCGCCTGCGCCGTCGCCGTCTACAAGCCCGCCACCGCCTGACGCGCCGCGCGACGCCCGTCCGTCCGTCCGGCCGGCCTGGATCGCGCCGGACGGGCGCGGCGGGGGCGCGCGTGCGACAAAACTTGCCTCTTGTCTCACGGGGTGCGCGGCTCTACGCTCGAAGGTGAGCGACCCCCGACCAGGAGGTGCGATGCCCGCCTCGCCCCCGACGGCCGCCCGCGCCCCGCTCGGCCCCGGCACCCTGCTGTGGCGGCACGCGGCCGACGTGCGCTCCCTGCTGCCGGGCGCCGCCGCCGGGCTGCTGCAGCTCCTGCACCCCGGGATCGGCGCCGGCGTCACCGAGCACTCCGCGTTCTTCGACGCCCCGTTCGACCGCATCCACCGGTCCGTCCCGCAGATCTGGGCCACGATCCTCGCCCCGGACGCGGACGACCGCGGCCGCGCCGTCCGCGACCTGCACCGCGGCATCGGGGGCGTCGACGAGCACGCCCGCCGCTACCACGCCCTCGAACCCGAGACGTTCTGGTGGGCGCACGCCACCTTCACGTGGGAGATCTTCAAGGCCGCCGAGCTGTTCCACCCCGGCACCCTCACCGCCGAGGACCACGAGCGCATGTACGCCGAGACCGTCACGTGGTACTCCCGCTACGGCGTCAGCATGCGCCCGGTCCCCACCGACTACGCCGCCTTCCGGTCCAAGTTCTGGCACGTCTGCGCCGAACGCCTCGAACTCACCCCCGCCGCCGCCCGCGCCCTCGAGATCGCCCGGCACGGCTCCGACACCGTCACCCTCCTGCCCGTCGGCGGCCCCCGCCTCGACCGCGCCGGACGGATCGTCGCCGAGCGGCCCCTGCGGCTCGTCACCTTCGGCTGCCTGCCGACGATCGTCCGCGACCGCTTCGACATCCCCTGGAGCGCCCTCGACCAAGCCCGGTTCGCCGCGCTCGCCGCGGCGAACCGGCAGGGCTACCGCATGATCCCCACCGGCCTCAACCACTGGGCGCTGCGCAGCATGCTCCGCTACATCGGCTCCCGCACCCGCGACCAGCGCTACATCCCCGCCGCCTGACCGGGCGCCCCTTCACGAGCGCGGCAGCGGCATCCGGTCGCGGACCTCCTCGCACACCGCCAGGACCAGCGCCACGTCGTCGTCGGTCAGCCCCGCGTGCGCCGACAGCCGGACGAGGTTGCGGTGCGGCGACGCCGCCGGCTGGAACAGCGCCGCGCTGAACACGTCCCGCTCCATCAGCGCGTCCCGCAGCAGCAGGGCGTCCGGCTCCGTGCCCGTCTCCACCGCGACGATCTGCGTGTCGGCGTCGACCAGCCGGTAGCCGAGCCCGGCCAGGCCGTCCCGCAGGCGGCGGGTCACCGCGCGCAGCCGCTCCCGGCGCCAGCCCTCCTCCCGCACGATGCCCAGCGCCGCCCGGAGCCCCGCGACGTCGTGCGCCGGCAGCGCCGACCCGCACACCGCCGGGAACGCCGTGTCGACGAAGTAGTCGGCGAACCCCGGACGATCGCAGACGATCAGCCCCGCCCGCGCGTGCAGCGCCTTCGACAGGCTCGCGGTGCGGAAGTCGACACGGCCGCCGAGCCCCAGCTCCCCGGCCAGGCCCTCGCCGCGCTCCCCCCGCACGCCCAGCGAGTGCGACTCGTCCACCACCAGCAGGCAGTCGCGCTCCTCGGCCAGCCGGACGAGCGCGTCGAGCGGGCACCGCGCCCCGCTCGTCCCGTACACGGCGTCGACCACGACGACCCCGGACCCGCCCACCTCGATCCGCCGCCGCAGATGGTCGAGGTCGTTGTGCCGGAAGTACGCGATCTCCGCCCCGGCCGCGCGCGCCCCCTCCCACAGCGACAGGTGCGCCAGCGCGTCCAGGTACACCGGCACGTCCGGACCGGCCACCACCTGCATCAGCCCGGTGTTGGCCGCCCACCCGGACGGGCACAACACCCCGGCCCGCGCGCCCATGTGCCGCGCGAACGCGTCCCCCAGCGCGACCTGCGGATGATCGGCGGGCGGGCGGCGCGCCCGCGACACCGTCTCGCCCGCGTCCGCCGCCCGCAGGCCCGCGATCATCGCCCCGGTGATCGCCGGATGCTCGCCGAGCGCCAGGTAGTCGCTGCAGGTCAGCACGACCGCCCGGTCGGCGTCGGGGGCGCGCGGGCGCGGCACGCGGGGCACCTCGCCCGTGTCGTGGAAGTCCCTCATGCGTTCGCCCAGGCGCTGGTGCGCGCTCGTCATCGCCGTCACTCTCCCCCGTCACGGATGCGTCACTCAGTGTAGCGCGACCTAATCAGCATGTGAAAAGGATCTATGGAGAGCGCCAAGCGCCGATCCGCCGCCCGGACGTGCCGCGCAACGTCCCGGCGGCGTTCAGTTCGGCGTCGCGCCCGCGTCACGTCCGGCCCGGACAAAGGGGGCGTGCAGCCGATCGCCTCGCGCCCGTCCGCGTCCCGGCTTCGCCGGACCGCACTGGCGGCCGGCGCCCTGGCGCTCGCCGCGGCCGCGCTGTTCGCCGTCCGGGAGCCCGCGGCGCGCCTGGGCGAGGTGCGCTGGGGGCTCGTCCCCGCCCTGGTCGCGCTGACGGCCCTGCACTACGTGCTCTCCGCCGTGGCGCTGCGCCGCGCCGCCGGACGTCCGCTGCCGCTGGCCGGCACGGCGCTGGCGCAGTGCACGGCGTCCGCCGCCAACCGGATCACCCCGGGCGGGCTCGGCGCCCTCGCGGTCAACACCCGGTACCTGGTCCGGCACGGCTCGACGGCGGGCCGGGCCGCGGTCACCGTCGCCGCGCTCCGCGTCGCCGGGCTCCCCGCCGACCTCGCGCTGCTCTGCCTCGTCGTCGGACTCGGCGGCGCGGACGGCGGGTTCACCGGCGCGCTCGCCGAGCGGGCCGCCCGGATCGCCGGGCACGTCCCGCCCGTCCCCGCCCTCGCCGCCGCGGCCCTGCTGGTCCCCGCGGCGTTCTGGGCGGCCCGCTCCCCCGCCGTCCGGCGGGCGGCCGCCGCGCTCACCGAACTGCGCCGCCGCCCCCGCGACCTCGCGGTCGTCCTCGCCGCGTCCGCCGCGACGACCTGCACGCTCGGGACCGCCTTCGCGCTGAGCGTGCTCGCCGTGCCCGGGACGTCCGCACGCCCCGGCGACGCGTTCGCGCTCGTCGCCGCCTACATGGTGGGCGCCGCGGCGGGCGCGGCGGTCCCGTCGCCGGGCGGCGCGGGCTCCACCGAGGCCGCGCTCGTCGGGACGCTCGCACTGCTGGCCGTCCCCGCCGGCCCGGCCCTGCACGCGGTCCTGCTGTTCCGGATCGTCACGCACTGGGCGCCGGTCCCGATCGGCCTGGCCGGGTACCGGACGCTGTGCCGGTGACCGCCTTTACATTGTAGATCAAATTCGCGCTGCTATCCTGGCCGCGCACCCGGCTCCGAGCAGAGCGGACGCCGCCTCGCCCGCCGCCGTCACGGCGGGCTTCCAGGGACCCCCTTCTCGCCGCCCGCCCACGCATCCGGCACCGTCCCCGGACGAACCCGCCGAAAGCGTCACCCGGGGCCTCTCCAGATCTCTGCCAGACCACTCCGAAACCCGGAAGCGCCTCCCCACATCGGCATCCGGATCGACTCGGCGGCACGCATCCCGCGACATCCGGGCCTCCCCGGCCGACGCGCGCACGTTCGGCGCGTCCCGGACGAGGCCGTTCCGTGCCGTCCGACGTCTCGGGAGTCTCCTTGCCCTTCGCCGTCTACGTCCTCGGGCTCGCCGTGTTCGCCCAGGGCACCTCGGAGTTCATGCTCGCCGGCCTGCTGCCCGGCATCGCCGCCGACCTGGACGTGTCGGTCCCGACCGCGGGGCTGCTGACGTCCGCGTTCGCCGCCGGGATGGCCGTCGGCGCGCCGCTGATGTCGTTCCTCGCCCGCCGCAGCCCCCACCGCCGCGCCCTCCTGGCGTTCCTGCTCGTCTTCATCGCGGTGCACGTCGTCGGCGCCCTCGCCCCCGGCTACGCGGTGCTGCTGGTCACCCGCGTCGCCGCCGCGTTCGCGAACGCCGGATTCTGGGCCGTCGCCCTCGCGGCGGCCGTCCGCCTGGTCCCGCCGGACGCCCGCGCCCGCGCCACCGCCGTCGTGGTCGGCGGCGTCACCGTCGCGTGCGTGGTCGGCGTGCCCGCCGGCGCGGCGCTCGGCGGGCACTGGGGCTGGCGGTCCGCCTTCTGGGCCGTCGCGCTCGTGTCCCTGCCCGCCGTCGCCGCCATCGCCCGGACCATCCCGGACGAGCGTCCCGACGTCCCGAACCCCCGCCGCGAACTGCGCGCCCTCAGAAACCGCCGCGTCTTCCTCGCACTGCTGACCAACGCGCTCGTCCAGGCCGCGACGTTCTGCACCTTCACCTACCTGGCGCCGCTCACCACCCGGGTCACCGGGCTGGACGAAGCGTGGGTGCCGGCGGTCCTGGCCCTGTTCGGCGCCGGCGCGTTCGCCGACGTCGCCCTCGGCGGCCGGGCCGCCGACGCGCACCCCACCGCCGTCGTCCTCACCGGCGCGGGCGGCCTCGCGGCCGGCTGGACGGCGCTCGCCCTCACCGCCGGGAACCCGGCCGCCGCGACGGCGCTCGTCTTCGTGCAGGGCATGCTCGCGTTCGGGACGGGCCCCGCGCTGATCGCCCGCGTCCTGCGGGCGGCCGCCGCGGCGCCCACGCTCGCCGGCGGCTTCGCCACCGCCGCCTTCAACGCGGGCGCCGTCCTCGGCCCGTGGCTGGGCGGCACGGCGATCGGCGCGGGCCTCGGCCTCCGCTCCCCCGCCTGGGCGAGCGCGCTGCTGATGTGCCTCGCCGTCGCGGTTCAGGTCAGCGCGCTGCGGGCGGCCGACCCGGAGAACGCGGGCAGGTAGCCGAGCCGCTGGCCGAGCGCCGTCGGGTGGTAGGAGTCCTCGAAGGGCCACGCGACCGAGTTGAGCCAGTCGTCCCCGGAGCACAGCTCGTGCCCGTCGAACTCGTCGCGGACGTCCGACCAGACGAACCCGGCGCGGGCCGCGGCCTTCTCGATCGTCTCGTCGAGGACGTCCGCCGCGCCGTTGAGCGCCTGCCGCTTCGTGGTGCCGATGCCGACGCAGCCGCTGACGATCGTGTAGAGGCGCGGGTACCCGAGCACCACCACCCGCGCCTCGGGCGCCCGGTCGCGGATCTTCCCGTACAGGTCGTCGAGCCGGCCCGGCAGCGTGTTCGCGATGTACCGCTCGGCCTCCGCGACCCGGCTCTCGCACGCCGACGTCGACTGCAGGACGCACGTCAGCATCACGTCCGAGAACCCCGCGTCGTTCCCCCCGACCGTGATGCTGACGAGCGTCGTCGCGTCGCTCAGCGCGCCGAGCTGCCCGCTCGCGACGTCCGTCGACGTCGCCCCGGAACACGCGGCGAACTCGTACGATTCGGTGTCGTTCTGCGCGGCCCACAGATTCGGATAGGCGTTCGCGCTGCGCGTGCAGGAACCGCTCGCGGGATCGTAATCCCCCGCGCCCGTCCCGGACGAGTACGAATCACCGAGCGCGACGTACCGGACTCCGGCCGCCGACGCGGACGCGGGCCACACGACCGAACCGACGGCGAGGACGGCCGCGCCGAGAGCGGCCAGGCAGGGGCGAGAGAAGCTCATCACCACTCCGGGGAAAATCGAAGGACGTCGCCCCGTTTCTACCCGCGCCGCCATTCACTCAAGCCACCCAACTGATCAACGACTTTTCGTCATAATCCGCCATTGAAAAGCCGATTCGACCGACTCTCTGATCATTTACGACACACGATACGCCCAATACCCCAA
Organism: Spirillospora sp. NPDC052242; assembly: GCF_040679555.1. NCBI lineage: Bacteria > Bacillati > Actinomycetota > Actinomycetes > Streptosporangiales > Thermomonosporaceae > Spirillospora > Spirillospora sp. NPDC052242. The sequence goes on along the minus strand of NZ_JBFAUZ010000028.1, from coordinate 113,819 downwards.
TAGGACATTATCCAGTCACCCCGCGTTCCGCCCGCCGATCACGGACGCCACGGGCCGGTGCCGGCGGTCGCCCGATCGCGGACCCGCAGGATCTCGGCGAAGGCCCGCTGCCGCCGCGGAACCCCGTGCACGAGCATCGTCTCCCGGGGCGCGACCTCGTCGACGACGTCGAGCAGCCCCCGTCGGTCGGCGTGGGCGGACAGCCGCATCGTCGCGACGCGCGCCCGCACCGGAACCGTGACCTCGCCGCCGTGGTCCGGCAACGCGAACGTCCCGCGCGCGTCCGCCAGGTCCAGCAGCGCGCGTCCGGGCGACTCCTCGTCCTGGTAGCCGGAGACGAACAGGGCGCTCCCGGGCTCCGGCAGAATCCGGCGCGCCCACTGGACGGCGGGCCCGCCGTTCAGCATCCCGGACGTCGAGATGACGACGCCCGTCCGGAACGTGTCCAGTTCGCCCGGCCGCGCCGCCACCGCCGTCCCGCCGCCGAGGATGCGCAGGGACGGATCGAGGGCCTCGAACTCGGCGGCCAGCTCGGCCGCCATCCCGTCGATCCGCACCGGCACCTCCGGCAGGTGACGCCGCATGATCAACGCGAGCTCCTGCGCGCGGCCGAGCGCGAACGCCGGGATCAGCACCCGGCCCCCGCCCTGGTGCACCTCGGCGACCGCCCGCACCAGCTCCCCGACCCGCATGCCGCGGTCGTCGTGGTCCTCGGTGCAGCACGTCGACTCCATGACCAGCAGATCGGCGCCGCGCGCCGACTCCGGAACGGCGTACCCGTCCACGGTCTCCTGCCGGAAGCCGGAGATGTCCCCGGTGACGACGACGCGCCGTCCCCCGGCGCGCACCACGACTCCCGCGGCGCCGAGGACGTGCCCCGCCGGGAAGAGCTCGACGGTCAGCGCCCCGATCCGGCGGGACGCCCCGAACGCCAGCTCCTCGCAGCGCCGCACCGCCGCCGCGACGTCGCCGCGCCCGTAGAGGGCCGCGCCCCCGGCGTCGCCCCAGCGGGCGCGGCTGCGCGCCCGTCCCGCCATCACCTTCACGGTGTCGGCCCACATCGCCGGCATCAGCGCCGCGGTCTGCGGAGTCGCGACGACCCGCAGCCCCGGCCGCCGCGCGACCAGCGCGGGCACGTACCCGCAGTGGTCGGTGTGGGCGTGCGTCACGACGACGGCGTCGAGCGGCCCGTCGAGCGCCCGCCCGATGTCGCGCGGCGCCCCGCCCGGTTCGCCCGGCCGCAGCCCGGCGTCGACGAGGACCCGCGTCCCGCCCGCCTCGACCAGCAGGCACGACCCGCCGATGTGGTCGTCCCCGCCGAGCGGCACGACCCGCAGGTCCAGCTCCCGCACGGCCGCGACCGGCGGCGGCGACGGATCCACGATCGCCCGCAGGGCCGCGACCAGCCCTTCCGGCGCCCGCCACACGACGTCCACCGCGGGCGCCCGGTCGTCCGTGACGGGTGCGGCGCCGTCGCCGGGCGCTTCGGACGCTCCCTCAATCAGGGCGAGCAGCGCGGCGGCGAGGCCGCGCGGGTCCGTTCGGCGGAGGCGCTCGTTCTCCAGCCGATGCCGGAGATCGGCGATCCGAACGTCCCGTTCGGCCAATGCCTCCCCCGCCGCCTCGAGCGCGCGGGCGTGGTCGGCGGCGTCGCGCCGCGCGTACTCCAGCCGCCCGTTGGCGACGCCGAGCCGCCGCCGCAGGTCCTCGATCTTGCGCTCCCTACGCTCCGCCGCACGGTCCCGGCCGGGCTCGATCCAGCGGCGGGCCGTCCGGACGACGCCGCCGTCGGGATGGAGCAGCACGGCGGCCAGTGCGCGCGCCTCGTCGTCGGGGCCCGACGCCGCCAGCCGTTCCGCCGCCCGGCGGCGCACGGCGGGGAACCGCTCGACGATGTCCAGCAGCATCTCGAAGCGCTCCTCGACGAACACGTCCGGCGACGGGGCGATGCGCGCGCCGGACGGACGGTCCAGTACCTCGGCGGCGACGGCGCGCAGCACCTCGCCGGCCGCGGCACCGGCGCGGGTCACGCCCGCCCCGTCGGCCGGTGCGCGAGGCGCGTCGCCTCGGCGAGCACCGGTTCGCAGCAGAGGCCGCCGTCCCCGGGCACCAGCGCGCCGAGCAGTTGCAGCGCCTCGACCAGGTCGTGCGTCCCCGTGTAGCCGTGCGTCGCCAGGTCACCGGGAGTCAGCATCGGCGTGCCGTCCTCGCCGTAGGCCGACAGCAGCGCGGCCAGCCCTTCCGCGGAATCGCGGAGCTCCTCGCCGTCGGCGCACAGCACCCGCCACGCCGCGGCGATGCATTCGTCCGCCTGCACCCCCGTGTCCTCCAGGAGCGTCTGCGGCCGTTCCCACAGCTGGGCCAGGACGTGGTCGAGGGTCTGGTCGGCGTCGCCGGCGTGCTCGGCGACGAGGGTGACGACCCGGCCGACCAGCGTCGGCCAGCCGCCGGTGCGGCGCACCAGCTCCCGCTGGCCGGCGTCGTCGGGGAACCCCAGGGAGTCCTCCCACATCCACTGCCGGACCGCGGGCGCGTCGAACCGCCGCAACCCGACCAGGCGGACGTCGTCGTCGGTGTTCAAGCGTGCCCACGCGGGAGCCGACGCCGGTCCGGTCACCAGCACGATCGCGAGCGTGCCCTGCCCCGAACGGTCCTCGACGGCGGTCGCGGCCTCGGCGAGCCGCCGTTCGAACCGGCCGGTGTCGCAGGCTCCCTGAAGGTCCACGACGATCACGTCGTGCCCGGCGTTCATGCGGGCTCTGCGCACCGCACCGTCGAACGACCGCTCCCCGGGGCGGACGACCTGGACCGTGAGGTTCGGCCGGCGCGCCTGCGCGCTCTCCATGGAGGCCGCGACCCGCTCAACGTGCAGGGCGGCGGATCCGGCCACGACGTGCACGCGGGGCCGGGGGCGCAGGAGCCCGGTCAGCTGCGCCAGGCTCAGGGGCGACCGTTCCGGCCCGTCCCGGTACACCATCCGGTAGGAGTGCGCGTCGAACTGCTCCGGGTCCTCGAAGTCGGCCGTGCTCTGCAGGACGTTCTCGACGTCCCGCTCGCCGCCCAGCAGCGTCAGGATGTGCGGGGTGCGCAGCCGGTAGCGCTCGCCGTCCGTGCCCAGGACGCCGAGGTTGACGCACTCGTCCAGCAGGCTCTGGAAGTCGTCTCCTGTGCAGCCCCGGAAGCCGTCCGCCCACCAGTAGCGGCATTCGTCCCGCAACTCCTGGACGGTGAGCGCGGTGTCGGCGCCCTCGGCGATGGCCTGCAGTGCCACCGCGTAGGCGATGACCTTGTACCGCTTGTCCAGGTTGAGGGTCAGATCGAAGAGCTTCTGGAACTGCTCCATCAGCTTCTTGTCGCGCCAGACGCCCGCCACGTCCTCGCGGGTGATCTCGTACGGAAGCGGCCGCGGATTGCCGCGCAGTCGCGCCAGCAGCTTCTCGGCGAACAGCTGGACGAGCGCGGGCGCGTTGTTCGACTCGGCGATGACGCGCGCGGCGAGCGTCTCGGGGAAGGTGTACCCGAGGGTGGCCAGCGGCCGGACGAGGAGGTCGAAGGCGTCCTGCGGGTCCAGCGGACCGACGGCGATGGGCGTGCCGAGGTGGGCCAGCGGCTGGTTCGGCAGGCTCTCGAACCTGGCCGTCTGGTGAAGGCCCGCCCACACCACCTTGACCCGGCGGTCGGTGTCCAGCATGAGGTTCCGCAGGGCGATGACGTCCTCGAACCGCCCGCCGTCGGCGTCCTGGTTCAGGAACCGGTCCGCCTCGTCCAGGAGGATCAGTAGTTGCCTGCGCGGGTCGCTGCGGATCCACTCCTTGACCCCGTCGACGACCGGCTCGCGTTCGGTGAGGCCGCGCCGGACCACGCCCTCCTGCGCGAGCCGGTCGGCGAGCTGCGGCCACATGCTCACCGAGCTCGCGCCGACCGCCTGGATGTTGTCCAGGATGACCTTCCGCTCCGGGTCGGTGTCGAGGATGTGCCGTTCGGCCTTGCGCAGCAGCGCCGACTTGCCGAGCTGCCTGCCTCCGTACACGAACGACGGCCCCTTGGGGTCGGTGACGCTCCGGAGTTGCTCGGACCTCCCGAAGAACATCTCCTCGGGGACGTCGCGACCCGGCGCGTACGGGTTCGTGGCGGTGAACGGGGCCATCACCGCCACCGAAGCCGCCCAGTCCTGGGAGCGGCAGGCGAGGTACCCGATCGCCGCGTCGTCGAGGACCCCGGCGACGGGTGCGGGGCGCCCCAGCGTCGCGCGGGCGAGCTGCTCGCGGTCGTCCCGTGACAGCACCCCGAAGTACAGCACCAGCACGGTCGTGCCCTCGGGGCGCTCCTTCAGCAGCTCGATCAGCTGCGGCGAACCGGGACGTCCCCACAGCAGCAGCAGGGTCAGCCGCTGCCCGGACGGGCTCATCTGCGTGCCGAAGGCCGGCAGCAGCACTCCGGTCTTCGTCTTGACGAACTTGACGTCCTCCAGGTCGATCCACTGCCGGTCGCCGGAGCGTTCGGCGTCGCCCTGCCGCCCCTCGAGCCCGACCATCTTCAGGATCGCGTCGATCATCGACCGAAGGTTCCCCGGCGTCTTGTTCTGGCCCTTGTCACGCAGGTTGAGCCACTTGCGCAGGCCCTCTCCGGCCACCCGGCGGTCGGGCTCCCGGAGGGCGGGAATGCTGATCCCCGCCCCCCGCAACAGGGTCTCCAGCTCCCGGTCGTGAACCTCACGGCCGGCGATCAGCGCCTCCTGCAGTTCCGTCAGCGGCCCGCCGGTCTCGTACTTGCGGGCCCGGCCGCCCGCCCGCATCGCGGCGTGATGGAACGCCTCCGGGAACGCCGGATAGAACCGCACGAAGTCGGTCTCGCCGGGCCGTGCCGGGAGCGGCCGGCCGTCGGCCAGCTGAGCGAGGAACTCCCGGGCGGTGATCAGGTCGTCCGCGTCGATGTGCCGCTCGATCCGCGCGACGTCCGCCGGGTCCAGCCCGGCGGCCTCGCCGGCCAGCCGGGACCGGAGCCGCGCGATGCCCTCCGCGCGGAGACGGTCCAGGTCGGCGGCCAGCTCGTCCAGGCGCCGCCCCACCCGGTCGAAGTCGTCGCGGTCGCCGGTGAGGCCCCGCAGCGCCTCCTCGATCCGGTCCCCGCGGTCCGGGCTGATCAGGCCGTCCCGGACCGACCGCGCGACCTGGTCGCGCATCGCCTCCACCCGGCGGACACGATCCTCACGCGCCCGCCCCACCAGTTCGTCGCGGCGCGCCCGCAACCGCGCCGCGGCGTCCGCGTCCGACATCTGGACGACGGCCACGATCGCGTCCGTCCCCACGTGGTCGAACCGCGCCGCCCGGGCCTCGAACGCCGCCGTCCAGTCGGGCCCGTCCGCCGCCACCGCGGTCAGCTCCGCCGCCGTCGGCGGCCGGTCCGGCGCGAACGTCCGCGGGTCCACCGGCAGCCCGGCGGCCAGGAGCAGGTCCCGGTTGAGCAGCCGGTCGGCGACCGGTTCGGCTTCCGGGAGCGGCTCGCCGTCCAGCAGTGCGAACGCGCTTTCCAGCAGGGTGCGGACGGCCGCGGCGGCCGCCGGGCCGGGTCCGTCCGCGGCCATCTCCGCCAACGCGTCGTCGATCCGCGGCCGCCGCTCCCCGATCGTCTCCCGGAGCCGCTGCAGCGGCCCGGCCAGCCATTCGGGCGTGTCCGGCGCGTGGTCGCCCGCCTGCTGCGCGACGGTCGCCCACCGGCCCACGACGTGCAGCGTGGAGTCGATCAGCCCGTACAGCCTGTTCCGCGCCCCGGCGATGATGCGCTTGCCCTTCTTGGGGCGGTTGATCCGTGCGTCGGTCTCGTCGATGAGCCGTTCGATGCCGTCCCCGCCGCGCAGCCGGACGACCCGTGCCGCCGTTTCGGCCGCCCGTGCCGCGTCGTCCGCCGCGGCCACCCGCAGCAGGTGCGCCAGCTCGCCGTCCCGTGCCACCAGCGCCTTCCACACCTCGGTGGCGCGCGGCAGCTTGACGGTGCGGTGCGGCGCCTCCTCCAGCAGCCGTCCCGCCTCGCGCGCGAGTCCGCGGCGGGCGTCCATCACGCCCGCGGCACCGCGGACCCACCTGTCCGTCCCCGGGGAGAGGTGCACTCCGCTCCGGGCGGCCTCCATGAAGGCTTCGCCGCATTCTCGGAGCACGGGGTATCGCGACACCACGACGTTCAGGCTCTCCAGCGGTCGTGTCGCCTCCGGGTACACGAGCCCGGCGCGAATGGCGGCGGCCCACGCCAGCACCCCGCCCGCCGGGTCGTCGGCCAGCGCCCTGGCGTCCAGGTGGCGGGCCCGGGCGACGAACTCCGACGACAGCAGCCCGGTGGGCTGCGCCGTTTCCACCGCGAGTCCGGCGCACCAGCGCGCGTCGACCTCCGCGCCGGGCCGTCCCGCCGCTCGCCGCAGCCATCCGGCGAGCCCGAACCGTCCGGCGCGCAACGCCGCGGCCTCCGCTTCCGCGAAGCCGTCCGGGAGAAGGCCGCCGCGGTCGGGTTCGTCCGGCCCGGCGGTCTCGGCCCGCGTCGGGCGGCCGGGCTCGTGCTCCGCGCCCGCCTTGTCGGGCCGCTGCTCGGCTCCCCGCCGCACCGTTTCCTTCCCGCCGTCCGTGCCGCGTGCGTCCGCCGCCTCCCGTGGCCGGGGGACCGCCGCGTCCGCGCGGGACGGTCGGTGCACGGCGGTCTCTTTACGGGCGACGTCCTCGAGGAACGCGTCCAATCCGACCAGTCCGTCCTCGTCGGCACCGCAGGGCGCCGCTCCACCGCCGGACGCCACCGGGGATCCGGACGGCTCGGACTCCGACGGCTCGGACGGCTCGGCCGCTGCGGGGTCGGGTTCGGCCGCCGCCCGTTCCGGCTCGGGGATCGCCGCCACCGGAGCCTCCGGCTCCTCCGCCGCGGGCGGTCCCGCGTCCGGCACGGGGCCGGGGTCATCACCGGAGCCGGGACCGTCCGGGCCGCCGTCATCGGTGTCGGTGACGGAGAGCTGGCCCGCGATGGCGTGGTACACGAGCTTCTGCCACCGCTCCGGCAGTTCTTCCACGACTCCGCCGGCCAGTTCCGCCGCACGGGCCGGGGCGTCCCGCGTCACCTCGATGAGCTCGGCGAGGCCGGCGAGACCGGGCCCGTCGCCGGACACCGCCGCGGCACGGACCTCGCGCACCGCCTCGGCCACCGCGTCGGGACCGGTCAATCCGCGCAGCGCACGGACTCGATCCTCCTGGCGACGCCCCGCCATCGCGCCCCGCACGGCGTCCAGGAGCTCGGGCAGTGAGGCCGCGTCCAGTCCCGGCGCGGCGGCGTCTATCCGGGCCCGCAGGTCGTCCAGTTCGGCGACCGCGGCCGTGACGAGGCGGACGTCGCCGTCGTCGGGACGACGCTCCATGCGCAGACGCGCGGCGGTGCGATCGGCGGCCTCGGCCGCGAGGGCGAAGCGGCCGCGCAGCTCGTCGAGTGCGATCGCGAGCTCTTCCAGGGAGGGGCGGGTCGTCATGGAGCACTCGCTCTCCGCGTGCGGCTCGGGCGGCCGGCATGCGAGATCTCGTAGGGTCGGGAGGTCGATCGGGATCGCCGGCAGCGCGGGATGCTCGCGCACCAGTCCGTTCCAGGCCGAGCGGGCGGCGGGACGGTCGCCGAGCAGGGCGAGTGCCACGGGGGCGAGCGGCCGGTCCTCCTCGATCGCGCACAAGAGGCACCAGTGGGCGATCGAGTCCGGAATCGTCCATCGCAGAAGGGTCTTCAACGCGGGCGCCCGATCGAGGACCTCCGGGGCGGTCGCCGGATCCAGCAACCGCGCGCAGGCGGCGGCGTCGAGCCGGTCGACGTTGCCGAGGGCGTGCAGCCAGGGGGCGGCGATCAGGAGGCGGATGTGCCGCCGCCGTCCCGGTTCACCGTTCCGCAGGGTGCGAAGCAGCATGTCCGCGGACCGCTCGGTGGCCTTCCCCGCCGCACCGAGCCGGACGACGCTCAGCAGCCGGCGGGCGTGCTCCGGTGCCGCCGCGACCAGGAACTCCCTGAGGTCCGCGACGGTGATCGCCGACAACGCCTCGTCGGCGAGTTCCGACAGTCCGGCGACCTGCGCGGCGATCGTCCCGAACGGTGCCGGCCCCTCGTCGTGTCGCCGGCGGTGACGTCCATGCCCCACGGTTCACCTGCCCTCCCAAGCAACGTGACCTGGAGCATACGAGGCACAATGGTACATGTCCATCAAGGGCTAGTATTTGTGTTGATCGAGTTAACAATACAGTCAGTCCGTAAACGGCTTCAGCGCCTGGATCGTCACACATAGGCGTTGCGCGCGGTAACCGAACCATGGCACACGCCCGCGCGAAGTGAACGAAAACCTCCGGATCCGAAAGGTCACCCGATGCAGGCCTCCGACCGCACCTCCGGCTCATCGCACGCCTGCACACCGCTGACTTCCAGGGACCCCGAGCGCATCGGCGCCCACCGGCTGATCGGACGGCTCGGCGAGGGCGGCCAAGGCGTCGTGTACCTCGCCGAAGGACCCGACGGCCGTGCCGCCGTCAAGGTGCTGCACGATCGCGCCGGCTCCCGCGACGCCGCCCGCAAGGAACTCGTAGCGGCTCGCCGGGTGGCCTCCTTCTGCACCGCCGAAATCCTGGACTCCGGCGAAGACGACGGCGTCCCCTACGTCGTCACCGAGTTCGTCGACGGGCCCTCGCTACGGCGGCTCGTCGAAACGGAGGGCCCGCAGAGCGGCCCGTCCTTGTACCGATTCGCGATCGGGACGGCCACCGCCCTCGCGGCGATCCACCAGGCGGGCATCGTCCACCGCGACTTCAAACCGGGGAACGTCCTGGTCGGCCCGGACGGTCCCAGGGTGATCGACTTCGGTGTCGCGCGCGCCGTCGACGCCACGGCGACCGCGAGCAGCTCGGTCATCGGCACGCCGTCCTACATGGCGCCCGAGCAGCTCGCCGGCGACACCGTCGGGCCCGCAGCGGACGTGTTCGCGTGGGCCGCCACGATCGCGTTCGCGGCGAACGGCCGTCCGCCCTTCGGGCAGGACACGATCCCCGCCGTGCTCAACCGGATCGTCAAGGGCGACGCGGACCTCGGCGGTCTCGACGGCCCGCTGCGCGAACTCGTGCAGAGGTCCCTGCACAAGAACCCGGCCCGGCGTCCCACAGGGCGGGAGATCCTGCTGCGCCTGTTGGAGCACTCGGACGGTCCGATCGCCGCCGAGGAGGCCCTCGCCCAGGGGCGCGCCCTCGCGATGGCCGACGACGCGACGCTCGCCGACGAGCGCACGGCGCGCTGGACGACCGTCCGGATGCCCCGGCCGCACCGCCCGCGCCGCCGCCTCCTGACCGGCGGCATCGTCGCCGCCGTGATCGCCGTCGCCGGCGGCGCCGCGCTGGCGGTCGACCGCTCCGGCACCCCGGTTCCCAGCGCGATTCCGGACGACGAGGTACGGGCTCCGGCCCCACCGAACGATGACCCTGTGCCCGTCCGGACGAACCCCGCATCGCAGAGCGACGTCCCGACCACGCCGTCTGAGGTCGCCGACGCCGTCGAAGGGGCGGTCGGGCGGCGACGGACCGCCGGTTTCACCGCCGAAGGGTTCAGATCGCAGAGCGACGAGGCATTCGAGGCACGGGGACGGCTGCACTACCGCCCCGGGCAGAGCACCGGCTACGACCTCACCGTGCGCCACCCGCACGGGGACCCCCTCGTCGGCGACGCCTTGGAAAGGCGTGTCATCATCCTGGGGAACTGCGCTTATCTCCGGGACGCACCGAAGCACTGTCATTCCACTGAGAGCGATGCCGATGGCACCGGTGACCCGCACGTATGGATGGCGTCGAACGTCCGCCTGGTCAGCTCCCCGTACAACGTCCTCGAACTACTGCGCAACAGCACGCCGCTCCAGCGCGACACCGATGGCGGAACGGTCACCTTCAGGGGGACGGCCCGCGGCGGTGCTCTCGCGGCGAGCGGGCCGGTGGGGGCCTTCTACCGGTCGTTCGGCGGAAGCCTCACCCAGGTGACCTACACCCTCGTCACCACCCGCGAGCATCTCCCGAAGCGGCTCGACATCGACCTGTGGACGGCCTTGTCGGCGTCCGACACCGTCCATTCGCTCTACTCCATCACCTATGGCGATTGGGGAAACAGCGGCACCATCACGCGCCCGTACTGACCGCGGCCCGCCTTGGCGGGATAGGCAGGGAGGCGGTGTTCCGCCTGGCCGGCGGTCGGCTCGGGGACGCGGCGTAGGGTCGATAACCGGTGGCTATGACGGCTGGTCTTGGACGGGTGGGGGGTGGCGGGCCCACGCTGGGGGCATCCGATCTTGAGGAGCATCCTGTGAGCATCCTTCCCACCCGTTCCCTCGGACGGCTCGAGGTGTCGGCGGTCGGCTTCGGTGCGATGGTGCTGTCGCCGGGCGTGTACGGGGAGGTCGACGACGAGCGGGGGCTGGCGGCGCTGCGGCACGCGTTCGACCACGGCGCGACGTTCGTCGACACCAGCGACGGCTACGGGGTGGACGGGCACAACGAGCGGCTGGTCGGACGGGCGTTGCGGGGGCGGCGGGACGGCGTCGCGGTCGCGACGAAGTTCGGCTTCAACCTGCCCGAGGGCGTCGAGCCGCACCCGTTCCCCGTCGGGTTCGCGTTCGGGGAGCTGGCGGTCAACTGCGATCCGCGGCACGTCCGCGGGTACGCGAAGGCGAGCCTGCGCAACCTGGGGACCGACGTCATCGACCTGTACTACCCGCACTTCCCGGACCCTCAGGTGCCGATCGAGGACACCGCGGGCGCGGTCGGGGAGCTGGTGTCGGACGGGCTCGTCCGGTACTTCGGCCTGTCGAACGTGACGGCCGACCAGCTGCGGCGCGCCCACGCCGCCCATCCGGTGCAGGCCGTCCAGACCGAGTGGTCGATGTGGCGGCCCGTCGACCCGGAGCTGCTCGCCGCCGCGCGGGAGCTCGGCGTCGGCCTCGTCGCCTGGAGCCCGCTCGGCGCCGGGTTCCTGACCGGGACGGTCGAGAAGGTCGGGGACGGCGACTTCCGGCGGAACAACCCCCGGTTCGACGACGCGAACCTCGCCGCGAACCGCGAGTCGTACGCGGCGGTGCGGGAGATCGCGGCGGATCTGGGGGTGTCGCCGGGGCGGCTGGCGCTCGCGTGGCTGCTGCACCGCGGGCCCGACGTCGTGCCGATCCCCGGGAGCCGCACGCCCGCGCACATCGAGGAGAACCTGTCGGCCGCGCACCTCGAACTGCCGGCGGACGTCCTGGCCCGCGTCGACGGCGTGCTCTCGGACGTCACCGCGTCCGGCGGCACGCTGCTGCGGTGAGGGCGCGCCTGGGCGCCGCCGTGCTGGTGGCGCTGGTCGCGGGCTGCGGGAGCGACGAGCCGCCGGCGGCCCCGGACGTCCTGCCGGCCGTCGAGGCGTACGTCGACGCCGTCAACGCCCGCGACCTGGACGCCCTCGCGGAGTCGTTCGCCCCGGACGGCGAGGTGGTCGACGTGTCGCGCACCATCGCGGGCCGCGCGGCGATCCGGGCGTGGGCGCGCGACGAGGTCATCGGCGGGACGCTGCGCGTCCTCTCGGTCGCCGAACGGCGGGACGACGGCCGGAAACTGCTCGTCCACTGGGCGCCGCGGGGATCCGAGGGGTGGCGCGCGCACTACGACTTCACCGTTTCGGCCTCGGGAATTACGACCGCCGACCTCCAATACGCCTGATCTGGAATACTTCCGGAAACCCGACCGCCCGGGGGGCCAGATGGAGATCCGCACGTTCACGGAAGACGACCGTGCCGAACTGCGGGAACTGTTCGCCCGTGCCGGCGAGGGATCCCCCACCGAGTCATTGTGGGGCCACGCGGAATCGGAGGCGGAAATCTACCTGGTCCCCTACATGGACCACGAACCCGAATCCCTCTTCCTCGCCGTTTCCGAGGGACGGCTCGTCGGCTACCTGACCGGCTGCGAGGACACCGCGGCCTTCCCGAGCGAGGACGAACTGCTGATGCGGGCCGTCCGGAAGCACCGTCTGCTCTTCCGGCGAAAGCCCCTCGCGTTCTTCGCCCGCAGCATGGCCGACATGGCGGGTGCCGCACTGCGCCGCCGGCCGACCGCGAAGGGATTCGACGATCCGCGGTGGCCCGCGCACCTGCACATCAATGTCGCGCCCGAAGCCCGCGGAACCGGCGCCGCCGACGGTCTGATGAACGCCTGGCTCGACCGTCTCCGCGCCGCCGGCCCGACCGGCTGCCATCTGCAGACATTGACCGAGAACACCCGCGCCGTGCGTTTCTTCCGCCGCATGGGATTCGCCGAACACGGCCCGTCCGTCCTCGTCGCGGGAATCCGGCGGAACGGCGAGAAACTGCACCAGCAGACGATGGTCTGGGCCCCGTAGGCCCGCCGGCCCCGCCGGTGCGACATACTCGCCCGGTGAGGGGACGCTTGATCGAGGTGACGGCCCGCCGGGTCGCGACGCCCGTCTGGAGGAAGCTGAGCGGACGCGCGCAGTGGCGGCTGGCGCGCCTCCGGCACCCCACGTTCCTCGTGTACGCGGGCGGGATCGTCCGCGACGACCAGGGCCGCATCCTGCTGCTGCGCCACCGCCTGTGGCCCCCGTACAAGGCGTGGGGCCTGCCCGGCGGCTACGTGAACGCGGGCGAGCGCCTGCAGGACGGCGTGGCGCGCGAGGTCCGCGAGGAGACGTCCCTCGAGGTGTCGGTCGCCGACCGTCCGCTCCAGGTGGCGAGCGGATTCCGGTTCCGCGTCGAGACCTACTACGAGGCCGAGGTGACCGGCGGGCGCCTCGAACTCGACCCCGCCGAGATCCTCGAGGCCCGCTGGTGCGCCGTCGGCGACCTCCCCGCCGAGATGTCCCCGCGCCTCCGCGCCCTCATCACCGCCCTTCCCCGCTAGGCACCCGCACCTGAGCGAGGACGAACCCGCTCTTCGGCAGCGCGGGCGCGCTCCACGGCGGAATCCGCAGATCCTGCGCCGGGACCGTGTAGTCTGCCCACCGGGTGAGCGCCGTCACCGCGACCTTCATCAGGTCCTTGGTGATCCACTCCCCCGGGCAACGATGCCCCCCGTAATGGTCGCCACCGCCCTGCGGGACGAACGAGTACGCGTCCGGCTCCCAGCCGAGGAACCGCTCGGGACGGAACTGTTCGGGACGGTCCCACGAGCGCGGGTCGTGGTCGATCCCGTGGAGGTCCAGCAGCGCGCGCCGTCCCTTCCGGAACCGGTGCCCGCGCCACGTGAAGTCCTGAGCGACGCGCGCCGCGGCGACCGGGAAGAACGGGTAGAACCGCCGCACTTCCTGGACGAACGCCTCCATCGTCTCCGGGGCGTCGTCGTCCTGCAGGCGCCGCATCCAGCCCGGGTTCCCGTGCAGCGCGAGCGCCGCGAAGACGACGAACCGCGCCACCGCGACCGTCGGCCGCAGGACGTTCAGCAGTTCGACGGCCGCGACCTCGGGGGGCAGCGGCAGGCCGTCCGCGTCGCGGAACCCGGCGATCCGCTCGAGCGCCGTGCCCTCCGCGGTCTCCGACTCGCGCGTCCGCACGACGTGCCCGGCGGCCCACCGGTCGGCGAGCCGGCGCGCCGCGCGTCCGCGCAGGTACCGGGGCCCGACGGCGGCCGGGGAGTCGATCAGCGACAGCAGCACCCGGGTGACGGCCGGCACCTGCCGCCGCGTGACCGGCACCCCCGTCCACGCGCACACCGCCTCGCACAGCAGCTCGCTGACCTCGTCGAACAGCACCACCCGCCGGCCGTCCGCCGCCCACGCGGCGATGCGCTCGCGCCACAGCCGCGCGGCGATGTCGCACAGGTCGTCCCGCGCCTCGGGCGTCATGAGCGACATGAACAGCTCCTTGCGGGCCCGGTGCCGCGCACCGTCCAGCGTCTGCACGCCGCCCTCGCCGAACAGCGTCGCCCGCAGCCGCCGCGGCGCCGCCCCCGCCCGGACGAACCGCCGCGGGTCGTAGAAGACCTCCGCGGCCTCGGCCCCGGTCATGCACGTCGTCCGCTGCAGGAGCAGCCGCATGTCGAAGACGTCCCGCCCGAGGCGGCGCGCCCGCGCCGACAGCAGACCGTAGGGGCGCAGCAGGAACGGCAATGTCCCGTCCAGCCGGTCGACGCCCCTCGCCAGCGCCGTCCCGCGCCCCTCCGGCGGCTCCGCAGTGCGGGCCGCGCGCTCTCCCGTCCGGGGAGTCCCCCTCACTTCGACCATGCCGGTGCCCTACCCCCGAGGTCATCGGCAAACGGCGGGCCGCTCAAGGGCGCATGAGTCGCATGAAGGACACGTGGCGACCCGATTTGTACTACAGCCGCACTTGGAGATCTGGGTCTGATCGAGTTCCGGATATGAGACGCCACCGCTGTGATCGTGTCGGCGTGTCTGAACCACGCGATCGCGGTGAGAGATCGCCCATGCGGGGCGGGCCGATGCGCAGGCGGAGGACGTCGAGCTGCGCGAGTTCGCGCCCCGGGAGCCCTGCCGCGGCGCCGGGCGGCGCCCTCGATCGTCAGGACGGGCACAGTCCCGTGGTCAGGCTGGATGCGCGGTATCACGCACAGGGTCTCCAGGACACCGAGAAGGTCGACCTTGTCCAAAGTCGGTCACGTTGAGACCGTCCTCAGACTGTTGTGGTGTGAATCTACTTTTCCAACGCTTTCCGCGCTACGGTGCAGATCCCTTAAGTCATGAGCCGGAGGAGTGGGAGGCGGGTGCCGGGGGGATCGGAGGCGCGGGCCCTTCTCTTTGCGCGGGAACAAGAGTGGCCACCCGTGCTTCGAGGAGTTTCACTCGCCACAGAGGCAGGGGTTGCCACACGGGAGACCCACAAGGCTGCGGCCGCCTTGGGGGCGGTGTACGGGTCGCATCGTGGCACTCCCCTCAAGGACAAGCGTCGGGTCTTCCGCGCTTGGCCGACGTGCATCGCTGTCGCCGTCACCCGCGCGGCGGACGAAGGCGCGGCGTGGCCGTACTGGCCGGACGACGGCCAGGCGCTGCTGGCGCTCGCGACGACCCGGCTGACACCGAGACGCAGCTTGCCCCTCCTCGTCGAGGCGGGTCTGGGCGCGATCCAGCCCCGGGAGGCGGTAACCGCTGGTGAGACGCGGGTCCTATGGGCGCGGGTACCTAGTGCGGCGGCGATCCTGACCGAGCGTCTTCTGCTGCGCAGCGAGAGTCGATCGTCAGTGCTCGAAGTGGTCATCCCCAGTACGGGCCCGCCGCAAGGGATTTCCGGTGGGATGGGGTTGAGCCCTCGGATATCGGCACGGTGGACGGCACGACCGAGACGGCCCTCGCCGGAACACCGTACGCGTCGCTCTTCGAGCATCTCCGCGCCCGGCCTTTGGGGACGCCACAGCTTTCGCTCGCGTGTGCGTTCGCCGCGCGGGCGGCCGCATGGAGCGGCGTACGCGAATGCAAACAGTTCGAAAGGCGGCACAGAGCCTTGTGGGCCCGGGTGACCGAGTCCGCCCCGGCTGGCCGCTTTCGACCTTGTCCTGGCCCAGGCGCTGGTGGCGCGCGCCGAATGAACCCGTCGTCCGCTGGAGAGACTGTGACCGACACCCTGGATCCTTTGGGCACAAGTGAGCTGATCACCGGTACGTACCGGCGGTACCTGCGGTCACTGTTGCCGATCCGCGACCCGAAGATCGCGAAGGCCCTGGAGCAGCAGGTCTCCGGGAGTGACCTGCTCGCGAAGGGGCCCTTCCTGGAAGCCACGCCGCCCTACGACACCGGTGCGTCCCTCAATGAGCTGATCGACGAGGGCGTCCTGGATCCCGGCATGCGTGCCTTGGGCAGCCGCGCGCTGCCGCTCGACCGTCCGTTGTACAAGCACCAGGACGAGGCGATCCGCAAGGCGAACGCGGGGCGGAACATCGTGGTCGCCACGGGCACCGGCTCCGGAAAGACCGAAAGTTTCCTGTTGCCGATCCTCAACTCGCTGGCGGCCGAGCATCGCACGGGCACGCTCGGGCCGGGTGTGCGGGCCCTTCTTCTCTATCCCATGAACGCGCTGGCGAACGACCAGATGAAACGGCTCCGGGAGCTGCTCGCGGACGCGCCGCACATCACGTTCGGGCGTTACACGGGCGACACGGAGGAGACCGCCCGCAAGGCGGAGGAGACGTTCGAGACGCTGAACCCGGGCGAGCCGCTGCTGCCGAACGAGCTGCTGAGCCGGGAGCAGATGCGGGCCGCTCCCCCGCACCTGCTGCTCACGAACTACGCGATGCTCGAGTACCTGCTGCTGCGTCCCGCCGACATGGACCTGTTCGAGGGCGAGCACGGGGGCGGCTGGCGGTTCATCGCCGTCGACGAGGCGCATGTGTACGACGGCGCGAAGGCCGCCGAGTTGGCCATGCTGCTGCGCCGTTTGCACGACCGGGTGGCACCGGACCGGAACCTGCAGTGTCTGGCCACCAGCGCGACGGTCGGCGACGATCCCAAGGCGGTGACCGAGTTCGCCGAGAACCTGTTCGCCGCACCGTTCGAATGGGTGGACGGCGACCCGGGCCGGCAGGACATGGTCGGCCCCACAAAGCGTCCCTTCCCGAAAGGCCCTTTCTGGGGGCCGCTGTCGGCCGGGGAGTACCGCAGGCTCGCCGACCTGGACGATCCCAAGCCCGAGATCGTCCGGATCGCGGCGGAGCACGGCGCCCGCGGCGACGACCCCGCCGATCTGCTCGGTCGGGAGCAGCGGATGTCCGATCTGCGTGACCTCCTGAAGGCGGGGCCCAAACCGTTCGCCGAAATCGCGCGCGGGGTGTTCGATCCGGACGAGGCCCCGGAACGATCGCTGGCCGCGCTTGTCGATGTGGGCAGCGGCATCACCGACTCGACCGGCAATCCGGTGCTGTCGGCCCGCTACCACCTCTTCGTCCGGGCGACCGAGGGCGCCTACACGTGCCTGTCGGACGCCGGACCGCACGTGTCGCTTGGGCGGCACGAGATCTGTTCCAGCTGTTCGGCCGCGGCATTCGAGTTCGGTGCATGTCAACGCTGTGGCACCGTCTACCTGACGGGGACGATCCGCACCGATGAGGGAAAGCTGCAGTTCGTCCCGCGCAAGCGTCCCGACGACCAGCCCATTTGGCTCCTCCTCGGCGGCGGCCAGGGCGTCGTGGACGAGGACGACGTGGTGTTCGAGGAGAAGGCCGCGACTCTGAACAGCGACGAGGCGCTGCTCTGCTCCGGCTGCGGCGCGCTCCACCCGGGAACGTCGGTGTCCTGCTGTTCGGAGGCGCGCCTATGGCCGGTGCGTCAGTTCACCCAGGCATCCGGTTCGCTCAAGGGATGCCTGGCCTGCGGTGGCCGCAACGGCCGCGGCACCCTCGTCCGCAAGTTCGAGAGCGGGCAGGACGCGGCGGCGGCGGTGGTGTCGACGGCGCTGTACCAGGCGCTGCCCGCCGCGCCGAACGAACGTATGGCCGATCGCCCCGGTGGCGGCCGCAAGCTGCTGCTCTTCAGTGACTCCCGGCAGAAGGCGGCGTTCTTCGCCCCATATCTGGAGAGCAGCTACGCGGTTCTGCAGAGGCGGCGGCTGATCTGGCAGGGACTTCAGCGGGCGGCCGAAGCCGGTGACGAAGTACGGGTGGACGACCTCGTCGCGGAGGTCGCGAAGGCCGGGGCGAGGGAGGGGATCTTCAAACGCCTCGACTCGAGGCAGAAAAAGGAGCGCACGACGGCGCTCTGGGTCATGCAGGAACTGGTGGCCATGGACGATCGCCAATCCCTCGAGGGCCTCGGTCTGCTACGGGTCGCTCTGGACCGGGAGCCGTACTGGAAGCTTCTGCCGGGGTTGACCCGCCTGGGTCTCAACGAGGACGAATGCTGGGACCTGCTCGGCGAGCTGACACGGACGCTGCGGCAGCAGGGCGTCCTGACGATGCCGGACGGCGTCGACCCCACCGATGAGGCGTTCGCTCCGCGCAGGGGCCCGATCTACGTCAGGTCCGACGGTTCGGAGAGCAAGCGAAAGGTACTGAGCTGGCTCCCGACCCGGGGCGTGAACCGGCGGCTCGACTACGTGCGCCGGGTGCTGGCGGCGCTGGGACGGGAGAACGATCCCACGCAGGTCCTGCAGGGCTGCTGGACCGTGATCAAGGAGCAGCAGGAGGGTTGGTTCACGGTTCGGCAGCCGCCGGGGCTCGGCGTCGTCCACCAGATCGACCATAGGTGGCTCTCGCTGGAGCCGGGGTCCGGCCTGTTCCGCTGCTCGACATGTCTGCGGACGGCGCCTGTCTCCGTGCGCGGGGTGTGCACCACCATGGGCTGCGCGGGCACGCTGGAACCCTACGAGGTACCGCCGCCGGAGCTCGACGATGACCATTACCGGTCGCTGTACCGGTCGATGAAGCCGGTGCCATTGAAGGCCAAGGAGCACACGGCACAGTGGACGGGCACGACCGCAGCGGAGATCCAGCAGGAGTTCCTGCGCGGGGAGGTCAACGCCCTGTCGTGCTCGACCACGTTCGAGCTCGGAGTCGACGTCGGTGAGCTGCAGTCGGTGATGCTGCGCAACATGCCTCCGACGACGGCGAACTACGTCCAGCGGGCGGGACGCGCGGGACGGCGCACCGCGTCGGCGGCTCTTGTGGTGACGTACGCGCAGCGCACGTCCCACGACCTGTCGCGCTACCAGAAGCCGGTCGACATGATCGCCGGGAAGGTGCGCGCACCCTACGTACCGTTGGGCAATGAGCGCATCGACCGGCGGCATGCGCACTCAGTGGCGCTGGCCGCGTTCTTCCGGTTCGCCAAGTTGCAGCTGGGCAGCCAATGGAGGACCGCCGGCGACTTCTTCCTACCGGGCGAGGACGGCGAACCGGCGCCGGTCACGCGAGTGCAGAACTTCCTCACACCCGTGCCCGACGGTGTCCAGGACTCCCTGCGGCGGGTCCTGCCGCCCGAGGTCCAACGCGTCCTGGGGGTGAACGAGGGACTGTGGGTGAAACGGCTGGTCGATCTTCTCGAGGAGGTCCGCGCCGACCTCGACAACGAGGTGAAGATCCTCGAGGAGCGCCGCGACGAAGCGTACATGTCGAAGAAGGGGAGGCTGGGCGACCAGCTCGATCGGACCATCAACACCCTCACCCGGCGGAATCTCCTGGGGTTCCTCGCCAACCGGAACGTGCTTCCCAAGTACGGCTTCCCCGTCGACACGGTCGAGCTGCGGACGGCGCACACCGGCAATCCGGTCGGGGAGCGGCTGCAGCTGGCCCGTGACCTGTCGGCGGCCATCTACGAGTACGCACCCGGCGGCGAGATCGTCGCGGGCGGGAAGCTGTGGAAGTCGGCGGGCGTGTACCGGCTTCCCGACCGGGAGCTGGACGGCAAGAAGTTCGCGATCTGCCGTTCCTGCGACTACTTCCACGAGACGAGGGACGACCTCGAACCCGTCTGCCCGGCGTGCGATACCCCGTTCCAGGACAATCCCCGCGAGTACGTCGTGCCGGAGTTCGGCTTCGTGGCCGCCAAGACGATCCAGGATCCCGGGATGCAGCCGCCCGAGCGGAGTTGGAACGGCGCCACCTACGTCCTGGACCTGGCCGCCGAGGAGAAAGAGGAGATCACTTGGCGGCTGGCCAACGGCGGATCCGTGATCGCCCGGGCGGGCGCCCGCGGAAAGCTGATCGCGGTGTCGGAGGGGCCGGGACGCGCCGGCTATTTCATCTGCGAGGCATGCGGCTGGGGCACCAGCATCCTGGCCTCCAGGGGCAGGCCGCCCAAGAGCCATGAACATCCGCTGCGCGACAGGGAGTGTCGCGGCAGGCTCCGGCGCAGGTCCCTCGCCCACCCGTACGAGACCGACATCCTCGAGTTGTCGTTCGACGCGCTCGCCCTGCGGCATCAGGACGACGGCACCCTGTACTCGCTGGTCAGCGCCATTCTCGAAGGCGCGGCGGAGCGGCTGCAGATCAGCCGGGACGACATCGACGGCACGCTGTATCCGCGTCCGGGCGGGCGGCGGGCGCTCGTCCTGTACGACACGGTCCCGGGCGGTGCCGGGAACGCCGCGCGGATCGCCCGTTCGCTCGACGTCGTGCTGCTCGGTGCGCTCGAGCGGGCGGACGGGTGCGACTGCGGCCCGGAGACGTCGTGTTACGGGTGCCTGCGCAACTTCCGCAACCAGTGGTTCCACGACCGGCTCGGCCGGGGAAAGGCGGCGGCGGCGCTGCGTCCTCTGGTCGCGTCGGCCGCCCCGGCGGTGGACGCGACGGGGCCGCACACCGGGATCCGGTTGGAGGGCGGCACGATGCTGTACGACACCGCGACCGGTCAGACGGTCGCCGTAGTGCTCGAGGGCGGACGCGTTCGGCTGCACGGCGAGGTCTACGACAGTCCCGACGCGGCCGCGACGGCGATCGAACAGGACGCCGACGCGTCGGAGTTCTGGTCGGTGGACGGCCCCGCCGGCCGGGTGCCACTGCGCGACTTCCTCAACGGTTGACGAGCCGGTAGCGGGCCCGTCGGGACGAGCGTCCCGACGGGCCTCGCGTTTCGGCAGCGCCCCGTCGGTCAGTGCAGCGGTCCGAAGAATCGGGTGGGTTCGGTGAGGACGTGCTCGGCCTGTTCGACGTCGGCGAGCCGCGCCGCGAGTGTGGCCTCGGCGAGGTGCCGGGGCAGGGCGGCGGAGAACTTCAGCCCGTGCAGAGCCCGCTCGTCCACCTCCGGCGGGACCAGGCGGCCGCGGAGCGTGGTGACGGCCTCGCGCCAGGTCTGCGGCCGGAGATCCGCGCGCAGCCGGAGGTGGCTTTCGGTGATGCGCTGGGTCTGATCGGCGAGGTCGCCGAGGGTGGCCTTGAGAGTCGCGTTGGCGCGGTGTCCCGCCCACGTCCACCAGCGCAGGTCCCCGGACGGGCCACGGCCGATCACCGGGCCGCCGGGATCGACGCAGTGCGCGAGGTCGTCGCGGACGGCGGTCAACGCGGCGGACGCCCGGCGCGTCAGCCGCACCGGCGGGTCCGCCCCGAGCAGCACGTCACGGGCGGCGCGGGCCAGCTCGAACGAGACGGTACCGGCTCCGCTCCCCATCCAGCCGGCCTTGCCGCCGCCGTCGGCGGGCTCGACGTGGCAGCGGCGACGTTTCCAGTCGATCCAGGTGACGCGCCAGCTGTGCCCACCGAGCAGGAGCAGCCGCGGGCCGGTGACGCGTTCGGTCAACAGCGCCGGATCGATGAGTCCCACTTCGCTGCGGCCGCTGACGGCGGTGAACTGCGGCGCGGCGGTGAACACGGCGGTGAGGTCGCGGAAGTGGATGCGGCCGAAACGCTTCTCGGCCTCGGGCCCGATGAACAGCATGCCGCCGTCGGAGTCGAGATAGCCCTCCTGCACCAGGTGCCGGACGATCGGAGCCGCGGAGTCGAACGGCGTGAGTCCGTCCCACCACTCGCGCCACAGCCTCTCCCCCACCTGGTTCTCCTGCAGGCAGAGTGCGAGGAGCTGCTGGGCGACGATGTGACGCGGCTCGGGCGGCGCGACGATCGGTTCGACGAACCCGCGGCTCCACTGCAGCAGGAGCGCCGCGGCGGACAGCACGTCCTCGCGCGTGAGGGCGAGGCAGAGACAGTTGCGGTCGGTCCCGGGACGTCGGCCGGTGCGGCCGAGCCGCTGCAGGAACGATGCGACGGTGGGCGGTGCGTTGATCTGCACGACTCGGTCGAGGTCGCCGACGTCGATGCCCAGTTCGAGCGTGGAGGTGGCGACGATGACGCAGTCGCGTGCGTCGGCGAAGGCCTGCTCGGCGCGACGCCGTTCATCGAGCGGCAGGGAGGCGTGGGACAGGAAGGTCGTGACCCCGAGGGCGCGCAGCGCGGCTCCGAGCTGCTCCACGATCCGGCGCGAGTCGCAGAACACGAGTCGCTTCTCGCCCCGGTGCAGCGCAGAGATCACCTTGGCCGCGTTCTCCACGGACCCGACGTGGTCGAGTTCGACGGAGGGTTCCGGCGCGAGTCCCGCCTGCGGTGCGACGACCCGTCCGGTCCGCCGCCGCCCTGCGCCTTGGAGCCAGGCGAGCAGATCGGCGGGGTTACCGACGGTGGCCGAGAGCCCGATGCGCTGGACGGGACGCCCGGCGACGCGCGAGAGCCGTTCGAGCACGGCGAGCAGGTGCCAGCCCCGGTCGTCCCCCGCGAAGGCGTGCACCTCGTCGACCACGACCGCGCGCAGTCCCGCGAACAGCCGGTCGTGGTCGACCTTCGCGCTGACCAGCATCGACTCCAGGGACTCCGGGGTGGTCAGCAGGATGTCGGGCGGGTCGGCGACGATCCGGCGGCGGCCCGGCTGCGAGACGTCACCGTGCCAGAGGGCGGCTCTGCGCCCCAGCCAGGCCGTATAGGTCTCCAGGCGCGGAAGCAGGTTGTTGAGGAGAGCCTTCAGCGGGCACACGTAGAGCACCGACAGGCCCGTCCAGTTCCCGGCGGCCATCGCGGACAGCAGCGGGAACACGGCCGCCTCCGTCTTGCCTCCGGCGGTGGGTGCCAGGAGCAGCGCGTCGTCGCCGTCGAGGACGGGACGGACGGCGTCGCTCTGCAGGGGACGCAGGCCGGGCCAGCCGAGCACGTTGACGATGTGGTGTTGCAGAGAGGGGTGCAACTCCTCCATCACGGGCCGTCCATCACAGGTCGAGTTCCACCTCGTCCGCACTGGACGCCCGGACGGTCGATGCGGCGGCGTTGCGTTCGACGTCGCTCAGTTCGGACGCGGCGAGCGTCAGCCGGTAGTCACGGCGAGGGTCGAAGTCGTCGAGGTAGTCGACCCGGTCGAGCACGTCGGCGACGAGCTTGCGCAGGAAGACGCGGGGCGCGACGCCGACCTGGCCGCCGAGCCCACCGGTGACGGCCTTGGCCAGCTCCGCGAGGTAGGCGTCATCGACGAACGCCGCGACACGTTCGGGGTTGCGGGCGCGGGAAACGAACAGGTCGCGGACGGCCACGCCAAGCTCGACGAGTTTGGGCAGGTCGAATCCGGTCAGCCGGAGCTGGACGGCACGCGGCGAGTCGAACCTGGGATCGGTGGAGAAGTCGGTGGCGAGGCGCTGCGCCAGCGGCGGCAGCCGCTGGGCGCCCTGTTGCCCGTCGAAGAACGCGGGCGTGCCGGTGATCACGAGGAACAGCCCGGGGAACCGTCCGCCGTCGACCTCGTCGATGAGCTGCCGCAGCGCGTTGAGGGCCTTCTCCCGCACGTCGGACCGGACGCGCTGCAGCGTCTCGATCTCGTCCAGTACGACGAGCAGCCCCGGGTGGCCGCAGTCGCGCAGGACGGTGAGGAGTCCCTGCAGGAACCCGAGGGCGCCGAAATGGTCGAGGTCGCCGCGGATCCCCGCGGCGCGCTTGGCGGAGGCGGCGACGTTGGGCTGCCCGCCGATCCACGCCAGCAGCGCTTCGGCGGTGGCGTGGTCGTCGGCGAGCCTGGCCCTGCGGTAGCCGCGCAGGGCGGCGGCGAACGCGGGCGTGGTCCGGGCGACGTCGGCGAGTCGCCGTTCCATCAGTTCGTCCACGCCCGCGGCGAGCGTGCCGAGGTCCGGCTGCCCGTCCGGCCCGGATGGAACGGTCCCAGTGGCCAGAACCTCTTCCTCCAGCGTGAAGAACCACGCCTCGACGATGTCGCGCAGTGCGCTCGGCGGAGACGACGCAGTGGAGATCCGTTCGACGAGCCGCCGGTACACGGTCTCCAGCCGGTGCAGCGGCGTCTCGGTCTCGGAGACCTGGATCTCCGTGGCGGCCATGCCGCGCCTCTTGGCCCGCTCTGCGAGCCAGCGGGCGAAGAACGTCTTACCGGAGCCGTACTCGCCGCGAACGGCCTTGAACACCGCGCCGCCTGCGATCGCGCCTGCCAGCTCGTCGTCGATGGCGGTCTCGAACCGGCCGAGACCGACGGCGAACAGGTCGAGGCCCGCCTGCGGGACGGTGCCACGGCGCAGGGCGTCCACGACTTCTCGACGCCGCGCGGCGCTCACCGCGGACGTCATCCGCCGCCTCCGAGGAACTGTTCGCGCAGCAGCGGCACGTTCAGGGCGACGGTCGCGCCGCGGTCGGTGACGGCGAGGACCTGGTAGCCGTCGACGTTGAGGAGCTTCATCACCGTGGAAACGTATCCGTGCATGCGGGCGGGCATCTGCCCGGCACGCTGGGCGGCCGCCTGGAGCGGCAGTTTGCCGCCCGCCTCGGCCAGCGCGTCGAGCAGCGCGATGATCCCGGCGTCGTCGACGCGCGCGGAGGGGACGAATTCGCGCTGGGCCGCGAACAGCCCGGAGGCGACGACCCGGGCGCCGATGCCGTCGGCGGGCTCGACGAGGTCGAAGAGCGCCTCCTCGGCGCGTACGTCGGGCGCGGCCTTCTTCCCGGTCCGGTCGTCGACCCGCTCGATCTGCGCGACCCGATTCCACCAGACGGGTTCGTGCATCGCGGGCGTGTAGTCCTCCCACCCGTCCGGCCGGAGCCGTCCGGACGGGACGAGCACCACGACCGGGACGACCATCTCGGCCAGGGAGACGCCACCGTGGTAGCCGTCCTTGCGGCTGTTGTAACGGATCCGCTCGTTCCAGGGAACAACGACGGTCCCGTCTCCGGTGAGCACACGCGGCCCGGACATCGTGATCTCGCCGTCTCCGGGTTCACCGGTGCGGTGGCGCGCGGCCTCGGCCTTGACGGTGACGGAGGCGTCCCCCCGGTCGAGAACGTGACCGTGGTCGGAGGTCAGGACGATCGGGCGCCCGGCGTGCCAGGCGGCGTCCAGCAGCGGCCGCAGCCCGGCGATCCCCCCGACGTGCCAGTCGCCGCGCCCGTCGGCGCGGCCCTTGTCGAGGCTGTCGTCGACGGCGTTGAGAACGACGCCGACGACGATCGCCCGGTCGGCGACGGCGGCTTTGAGCTTGTCGCCGAGCCCGTCCCTGATGTGCGCTTTGTGAAAAAGCTCGGTCCGGCGCGTCGGCCACAGAGCGTCGAAGCCGTCTCGTTCCTCGGCCTGCCCACCCGTCCGCAGCTCGCCGCTGAACAGGGACGTCCGGGAACAAGTGGTGATGGACGGGATCGTGGCGAGCGCTCCTTCGCGTCCCTGGGCGTGCCGGCCGATCTCGAGCCAGCGGCCGGTGCCCTCCCGGACGATCTCCGCAGTGATCTCGGTGGCGATGGCGGCGGTCATCCCGTCCAGGACCACGATCAGCGGCGCCGAGTCCCCGGCGAGCGGCCGCGCGACGGCCGCCTGCAGGTTCTCCACGAGGACGAGGTCACCGGCGTCCCCGGGTCCGCCGCTCCAGGCGGCGAGCCGCTGCGCGAACCCCCGGTCGAAGTCGTCGCGGCGGGCACGGACCGCGGCCAGCAGTCCGGTGTAGGCATCGTCGTGGGCATCGCGGACACCGGTGACGGCGCGATCGACCCAGGCGCCGTCGCGGACGTACCGGTCGACATGGTCGCGGAGCGCGCCGCCGGGTTCCGGCTCACCGGCCAGCCAGCGGACGAGCCGCACCGCCATCTCAGCGGCCGGCGTCTCGGGCCGGACGTCGTGCAGATGGTGACCGGTGAGCTCGGCGAGCCCGTCGTCCACTTCCGCAACGTGAACGGGCGATGGTGCGGGCAGCGCGGTGGCGATCGCCTTCTGCAGGGTGCGCAGCCGCATGTCGTAGCCCGCTTCGAGCACGTGGCTGTCTCCGGCCAGCTGTCCGGCCTGGAGCTCGTCGAGGAGGGACTGGGCACGGGCGAGGACGGACCGCAGGGCGGGCCGGTCCCCCTCGGCCCAGCGCAGCAGCAGTGACTCGCATGCCTCCGCGAACGCCATGAGCGAGTCCCGTTGCGGGAGCGGGCCGCCGCCGAACAGCCGCTCGGCTCGGACGCGTGCGTCGCGCACCGCCTGCCGCCGTTCGTCCTTCTTCTGGAACAGCACGCGGGCGATCACCCCGAACGCGATGGCGTCGGCGGCGTTCCCGGCCCGGACGAGACGGAAGAGGACCCGCGCCACGGGGCCCATGCTGCGTTCCAGCCAGTCGGCGATGCCACGCTGCTCGTCCATGCCGAGCCGGGTGAAGCGGGACACCGCCGCGAGGTCGCGGGACCACACCAGCAGGCTGGCAGCATCGGTGGCGCCGCCGTTGCCGAGACGGGCCGCGGCGACCTCGCCGAGCGCGGTGTCGAGGTCGAGCAGCGCGCCCTTGATCTTGGGCCAGCCGCCGTCCGGCTGGGCCTCCAGCAGCGCATCCGACAGCCAGGCGTTCTCCGGCGCGGTGAGCCGCGGGTCGAGCCGCCGGGCGCCGAAGGCGTTGCGGACGAGGTCCCAGCGGTTCACCGAGATGACGTCATGGCCGACCGCGTGCGCGAGGAGGGAGTCGCCGAGCTCGAGCCGGTCGAACGGTGACAGGACGACGAGATAGTCGGCGTCCTTCCCCGACACCGCGTCGAGCACCGCCAGCAGCGACGTGCAGGGCGCCACCCGGACGGACGCGCCGTCGACGTCGAGGGTCGCGGGCCCCCGCCACTCGGCGGCGGCGCGCAGGAACAGTGTGCCGCCCTCGGGTGCGCGACGGCGGGCGCGGCGGACCTCCCCGGCGACGATGCCGACGGTGGCGACGGGCGCGGGGCGGCTCCCGGCCGTCCCCGCCGCCGCGACGGGTTCGCTCACGGCAGGCTCCGCCACGTGATCAGGAACTCGGCGTCGGGACGCTCTGCCATGGCCGCCCGGATCCGCTCGACGACCTGGTCGAGCCCTTGTGCGAGCACCTGCGCCTCGCCGTGCACGGACTCGGTCGGACCGGTCGGCGTGTCGACCGGCCCCGTCCCGGTCCCGGTCCCGGTCCCGGTTCCGGTTCCGGTGTCCCCAGGCGGCGGAGGCGGCGGCGGGGTCTCCACGAAGAGGGCGAACGCCTCGTCCTTGGCCCGGGTCAGCGCCGGCCCCAGGGCCGCGGCCTGCTCGTCGTGCCGGGCGACGGCGCGGAGCCGGTCCAGGATGAGCGCGGCGGGCCCGGCCTGCTCCCCGCCGCCCTCGGCGAGGGTCTGCAGCTTGCCCAGCACCGACCATTCGGCGACGGAGAGCGCCTCGGAGACCGCCCGCGCCTCGCGGAGGCAGACGCGGACGGCGACGGGGTCGGCCCCGTCGAGATCGAACTCCGCGAGCCGGCGCAGCAGCGGCGTGTCCTCCTGGCCGATGAGCGCCTCGACGAGCCGGTGGGCGGTGCGGGCGGTGGCCAGCCGGGTCCCCTCGTCCAGGCCGAGCAGGCCGGCGTGCCGCTTCAGCCCGTCGACGAGCGCCTCGGTGTGCCGCAGCAGGTCCCCGGCGGCGCGGCGCAGCGCGTCCGCCTGGGCGTGCACGGTGCGGGGGCTGCGGACCTGCTGGCGCGGCAGCCGGAACAGCTCGTCGGCGCGGTGGTCGGCGGCCTCGAACTCCTCCGGCGACGGCAGCTCCAGCGGCCGCAGGACGTGGTCCCCGGGAATGTTGCGCAGGTCGGGCCGCTTGACGACCTGTCCGGCTCGCACCCAGGCCCGTTCCCGCATCAGGGCGTACGCGCACACGATGAGGTTCGCGACGTCGGGAGGCAGGCCGGGCTGTTCCTTCTCGATCCAGTCGCGCACCTGCGCGACGGTCATCTCCCCGGACGCCCCCGCCTGCGCGGCGAGCCGGTCGAGCGCCATCGGCCAGTTCTCGTTGAGGACGAGCGCGGCCTCGCTCATCACGCCGAGGTCGAGCGGGTTGACGATGCGGCGGATGGTGGGAATGTCGGCGCGCGGCGGCTCGTATCGCCGGTTCGCGTTCTCCATCGCCTTCTCGATGGCGCCGAGCGCGGTCTGCAGATCCTTCAGCCGGTAGGGGGCCTGCTTCCCGGCGGCGAGGTCCGGGTGCTTCGGGTAGCGGTGGTCGAGCAGCTTGCCGCAGAGGTGCTCCAGGGCCGCGTCGAAGCCGAGTGCCGCGGGCGGTCTGATATCAACGGACGCGTCCATGCCCATGATGTGCTGGTCGATCTGCTGGCCGATGTCGGCGTCGTCATGGGCGGCGAGCCCGTACGCCTTCTTCAGGACGTCCTTGATCCGAATCTCCAGTGCGCTGCACCGGCTTTCCAGCTGGGACTTCGCGTGGTAGCGGTCCTCGTCGGTCAGCAGCGGCGTGGCCTCGCGCAGCCGGTCGTCGCGCTCGAGCACGTACTTGATCTTCACGAGCTCGCCGAGGTCCGACAGCCGGTCGGCCGAGAAGAAGGACGGCAGCCAGCACAGCGTGTCCAGGTTGGCGCGGCGCGGGTCGGCGCGCAGTTCCTCGATGCGGTGCCGGTCGTCGGCGGGCCCGTAGACGTCGTCGAACGGATAGTCGACGACGACCCGGAGCGCGCCGGGCTCCTCGGCCTTGAACACCTCGGCGGCCGTCTTGGGGTCGGCGACGTTGACGAACGCCAGTTCCACGACCCGGGTCGTGCCGCGCCACACGATGGTGCGGCGGCTGACGAACGCGTCGGTATCCCCCGCCTTCAGCTCGTCCCAGAGGATGTCCTTGAGCAGGCGCCGCCGGGTCGCGTCGTCGTCGACATGGATGACCTTGCCGAGGATGCTCTTGGTGTCGACGCCGATCAGCGCGACGTCCACCGTCGGGTTCGTCTCGCCCTGCACCCGGATCTCGCCGAACTCCCCGGCCAGATCCCGCAGCATCTTGGCCACGATCTCGGCCTGGCGTCCGGGCAGCATCGAGGGGATCCAGCCGTGGTTGAGCGCGGCGAGCCGTCCCGGGTTCAGCGTCTTCAGCGCCGGGACGTTCGGGACCAGCGCCTTCAGCATGAGCGTTTTGACCACCAGGTCGTCACCGCGGAAGGCATGCATGGGCGGCAGGGCGGCGGCCTGCTCCTCGTCGAGCCGGTGGCGGGCCAGCAGCCAGGGCCGCAGCCGCTCCAGGTAGAAGTTCCTGGCCTGGTCGAATTCCGAGCGCAGCTTGTCGCTGAACGGGTCGACGCCGCCGCTCAGCAGCACGTCGAAGATCGCGCCGAGCGGGACGAGCTGCCCGGCCGTCAGCAGGTCCCGGTGGTCGACCAGCAGCTGCAGCATCAGCTTCAGCGCGGTGCGCTCACGCTGCAGGGCGCTGGAGATGTCGACCATCGTGTGCAGGAACGCGGGGCTGAACGGGTAGACCGACCGGAACGCCGCCTGGTCGGTGCCGCCGCCCTGGGAGTCCAGCAACGCCTCCCACACCTGCGCCTGGGTCCGGGTGATCCGCTCGAATCCGGCCTCGATCTCCGCGCGGGCCTGCTCGTCCTTGGGCTTGAGCAGCCGCCGCCGGACGACCTCGGGCAGGTTCGCGTCGGCGAGCTTGATGAAGTCGAACCGGCCGTCCCAGTGCTTGAGGGTGTCGAACAGCGTCGCCTGCTGCGCGCCGACGACCCCCTGCCCGACCAGTTCCCGCAGGTCGCGCTGACGGGGCACGAAGCTGATGATCGGCGCGGGCCGCTGCCAGTTCGCCGATTCCACGAGTTTGGCGACCATGCTCGCCTGGTCGGCGACGAACATCCGGTCGGCGAGCTTGCCGTTGAGCCACAGCACCAGCTCGTCCAGCAGCAGGATGAGGGCGTCGTAGCCGAGGACCTCCTTGGCGTGCCGGCTGATGATCGCCAGCCCCTCGTCCAGCGGGACGAACGCGTCGGCGTCCCCGGCGACGGCCTGCCGGTAGGCCGCCAGGTGGGTGGCGAGCAGGTCGGACACGAGTCGCTGCCGGTCGGAGTCGCCGTGCGGGGCGCTCATCGCTGCGTCGAGCGCCGTGGACGTCCAGCCGCCGGCACCCCACTCGTCGTCGTCCTCCTCCTGGGGCAGCCCGGCGAGGAACTGCTCGTCGCCCATTGAGGTCCGCAGCGCGCGCGCGTTCTCCATCAGCAGGTCGTCCCGGTACACCGGGGCGGGGGACGCCTCCGGGTGCAGTTCGGACACATGCTTGACGTAGTGGCCGAGCACCGCCGACGCCAGCGTGGTCGATCCGCTCAGGTGATACGGCACCATGAGGATCTTGCGGTCGGCGAGCCACGAGTCGTGCTTGTCGACGACCGGGCGCAGCAGGTCCTTGCGGCGCGCGTCCGGGTCCTTCCTGATCAGCGCGTGCAGCATCGCCATGAAGTGGCTCTTGCCGGAACCGAACGACCCGTCGAGGTAGGCGGCGTGCGAGGTTCCGGTCTCGACGGCCGTCTGCACGATGCCGAGCGCCTTGTCGAACGACTCGGCGAGCTGCGGCGTCACGACGTACTCGGTCACCGTGCCACGATCGGCGATCCCGGCGGTCAGCTTCAGCACGAGATCCCCGGCGTGCACCCGCTCGGGGATCTCGATCAGATCGCGCAACAGCTTCGTCATCGGCTCTCTCAACTCAAGAAACGGTGTCGTCCAGTATCCCGCCGACAGGCGACCATGATGCCCGCTCCGTCCACCAGGCGAAATCCGGGGAATTCTTACCGGGACGGAAACACGCTCGGCGTTCCACGGCCACGAGCATCGCGGCCATCTCGTGCTGCGGCGGCGCGGCGATCCCCTCGTAGCGCCGGAGGAGTCCGGCGGTACCGACGGCCGCCGTGATCCCGAGGCGGGCGGCGGCACGGAGCGCGGCGCGGTCGTCGGTGACGACCGGCAGGCCGCGATGCACGGCCATCGCGAGCGTCGCCGCCTCACCATCATCGACCTGGGCGGTGAGATCGACGAACGTCGCCATCTCGGCGCCGGGCCGCACCTCGGTCAACTCGAGCGTGCCCTTGGTGACGTGCGGTTCCAGGCGGACTTCGGTCCTGATCCTCTCACCGTCGACGACGTCTTCGACGTAGCGGACCTCACTGGCCGCGGTGCTCGCCATGACGAAGGTGAGGCCGAGAGCGTCGGCCACCACGTCGATGGCGTCGGCGGCAACGAGGTTCAGCGCCACGCAGGCGTCCAGAAGCTCACGCACGGGGTCAGGTCTCCGCCTCGTTCCATTGCAGGGGCTCCGGCTGGCCGCCCCCCGTCACGTCGTTGCTGGTGGTCAGTTCCCGGCTGATGCGGCGGGCGGTCACCCGGTCGGTCCGCAGGTAGGCGGCGAGCTGCCCTTCGGTGATCTGACCGGTGGTGAGCAGCTCCACGGCGAGATAGCGGTACCGGAGGGGAAGGAGCTCGGCGGGCTGCGCGTCGGGCGGCAACCCAAGCGCACGCCGGGCCTCGGCGGGCTTCAGCCGCGCCTCCAGCTTGTCGTGCGTTCCCTTGGGGATGAGCTGGAGATCTTCCAGGCGGTACGTCATGGCCTGCACCGAGACTCGGAACGCGTGGGCGAGATGGAAGAGGTCCGCGACGGTCGGCTCCCCATGGGGGCGCTCCCTGGTCAGTTCTATGAGGCGGCGCCGCACCCCGCTGCGAGGCATCAGGAAGTTGGCCGCGAACAGGTCCGCGAACCGCTCCTCGGCCCGGTTGCCTTCGGACAGCAGGGTGATCTCGGAGCGGTCCCGTCGGGTGAGGAAGTGTGCGTACTCGTGCGCGAGCGTCCAGCGGCGCCGCTGGACGGGGTGACGGGCGTTCACGGCGACGCACGCGCCGAGCGGCTCGGCGTACACGATCGCCCCCGCGATCCGAGACGGCATCGCGGGCATGAACACCCGCAACCCGACCTCGTCCTCCAGTAGTTCCCGTACGTGCTGGATCGGACCGTCCCCGAACCCCAGCCGACGCCGTTCCTCCAGAGCCAGGTCCTCGGCGCCGTGGGCGGGGTCGCCGCCCGGCAGGTTGTAGGTCGCCGGGTAGCGGCGGGGCAGTTCGACCCCGCTGCGCCGCGCCAGGTCGAGGAAGTCGTCGCCGAGCCGTTCGAGGTCCCCGATCACGCTGCGGAGCTCGTCGTCCCCCGTACGTCCCGACATCGCGAGGCGGAACTGGGCGCCGAGCGCGTCCAGCGGCGGCTGCGGCCGGGTTAGGTCGCTCACCGGGCGCTGGTACAGAGAGGCGAGCGTGACGAGCTCCTCCGGGCGGACCTTCCGGGTTCCCTTCTCCATCGCGACGAGCAGCGGGCGGCTGACACCGAGCACGGTGGCCGCCTGCTGCTGGGTGACGCCGGCCGCCTGCCGCGCGGCGCGCAGCCGTTCCGGCAGTGTGGTGTCGGTGCTCATCATGCGGCCGCCGCCCCTTCCAGACCCCAGTCGCGCAGGCTGATGCCGAGCTCCCGGGCCGTGTCCCGCCACTCGGCGCAGTACCGACCGTACAGCCCCAGCAGTTCCCGGCGGCCGCGCTCGCTCTCGACGTCCGGGACGTCGCGGATCTGCGGGAACTCCTCGAGCAGACGGCGCCAGGGATCGGCGGAGCGCAGGGCACGGCCGAGCCTGTTCACCTGGCAGAGCATGGCCCGCATCTCCCATGAGCCGATCACCTCGGCACGGTCGGCTCGGCAGCGCTGCCCGGCGTCGATGTGGCGCAGGCCCGAGGCGATCACCGATTGCGTACGCAGGATGCAGGACGTGCACTTGCCGCATGGCCTCCCGCCCTCCGTGTGGGTGGAGAACGCAGTGTCACAGGAGTAGGACAATCCGTAGGCGGCGGCCATCTGAGGTGGCGCCTGCCTGAGCAGTTCGGCCTTGGTCGACCACAGATAGGGCAGCTCGATCCGGAATGGCTCCCCGCTGAGGGATTCGGCGAGCTTTTCCATCTTCTGGGTCGTCAGAGGATGAACGGCATGCGGGGACTGCGAACCCCATTGCGACTCCAGCATCGGCAGGTTGATCGCCCCGATGCCGTTCTCGTAGACGCGGAGCGCCTGCCGTCCCGCCGCCCACGCCGTCGCGATCCCTGCCGAAAGGAACAGGAAGCCGCGGGTCCGCTGCGTGGACTCCCTCGCGGGAGTGTTCTGCCGCAGGTGGCAGCGGAAGGCACAGTCGTGCACCCGTCCGCCGAGTTGTTCGATGACCTTGCGCTGACGCCCCTGCATCCGGTCATTGCTGATGACCCGCACGGCGATGACGCCCCGGCCGGGAGCGGCCGCGAGTTCCGCGGCCAGGCCGGCCGTGGAGTCGAGCCCTCCACTGAACAGGGCCACGGGCGCCCCCTCCGGAATCAGGTCGACGAGGTAGCCCTGCGGAACGTGCAGCGGACCCGGTCGCCGCGCAGGCCGAAAACGCAGGTCCCACGTGTCGTCGGTCAGCCAGGTGAGCAGCTCGGACAGGTGCTCACGATGCCCTCGCCACAGGCCCGGGTCCCTGACCTCTATCCCCACTCGCAATTTTCGGGACCAGCCGAGCCCGTAGGCGCGGCTCCGGCCGCGCTGCGTGCGACGGTCGGCGGCGTACGCAGCGGCAGCGATCTCCATGAGGTCCGCCGCATGCGCGGGCAGTTCCGTGGCGAGCCGGTCGGTGACGTTTCCGCCGTCCAAGCGAATGTCAGCGTTCCACCGCACAGCGCGATGCCCGGGACGTCCGTCGGCCGGAAACTCGAACTCGGCCCACTCACCGCTCATCACGGGCTCCCCCATAGACCCTCGCCCAAGATGTCATCGACGCGCTCGCGTCTGCGGGGCGGCGCCTTCACGTTCCGTCCGTCGGGGCGGCGGGCCAGGAACTCCCCGATCTTGTCGATGCCGGGTTGCGAGAGGATCTCGTTGCACCGATCCCGGAGCCCGTCGACGTCCCACCCGTTCTCTCCGACCAGCATTGGAATGATCCGTCCGAACCCGTAGTGACCGGCCAGATCTCGGACGACCGCGCTGCTGACCAGCCGCTGCGCGGCCGCGAAGTTCTCGGCCAGCTCGTCCGTCCGGGTCTCCACCAACACCTGGGCGCGCCGCCAGGCGATGTCGTTCTGCGGAAGACGGCTTCGCCTCGGAGCCATGCCGAGCTGATGACCGTCGATCGGCAGGGCGCCAGACCGGCGCCGCGCAGCCCGGTGCGCTTCGGCGCAGACATCGGGGAGCACGGTAATCCCTTCGATGTCCCTGATGGTGGCGGCCAGTGCTCGTTCCGTCAGCCGAGACAGAACGGACAGCGGCGCGTCGCGGACCAGTGCCTTCTTCACGGCCGTCCAGCCGCGGGGAAGTCGGCGTTCGAGGTAGTCGTCATCGGGCATGTCGACCTCCGCCCTGACATTGTCAGAACCAAGGTGCGCTCGGATGCCTCATGATGTCAAGTTGTAAAAATACACAGAACCTTGTCAGAGGCGGCCCTGGCGGTAGTCGCGGTAGTGGGCGGCCAAGGTCTCGGTGTCGTGGGCGGGCCACTGGGTGAGGGCGCCGGTGCGCCGGTCGATGACGATGACCTCGGTGGTGGACGGCGGAACCACGGGGCGCGCGACGTAGCCGTCCTCGAACGTGTCGACGTGCAACGGGACCGGCCGTCCGGTGTCCCGGGCGTACCACGCGTCGGCGCGGCGCCATGCTTCGGCGCGGTCGACCGGGGCGGCGCGCGGGTCGTAGGCGGCCAGGGCCTCGGCGACGCCCTGGACCGTGCGGCAGCGTCCGGTGCCGCAGGCCAGGCAGACGAGACGCTCGTAGGGGTCGGGCCCGTACCGGTGGACGGTGAGGACGGTCGTCAGTGCGGCGCTCGCTGCCAGCGTCAGGTTTCGCGCGTCCCGGAGGAAAGAAGAAGTAGGAGTGTCGGCGGCTCCCGACGCCAGGCGGACGAGCGCGGCGGGGTCCGCGCGCATCGCGGCCGCCATGGTCGACCGCACCTGCCCGTCGGCCCAGTTCCGCAGGGCCCGGGTCACGCGGCCTCCGCCAGGGCGGCGCGCTCACCGAAGAACGCGGCGACGGTGCGGGAGCGGTCGTTGCCGAACCAGCCCCACCGGTCGGCCGTCGCGGACACCGTCCACAGGCCGCGGCCGGACTCGGCGTCGGCGCGCACGCACCCCGCGACAGGGTCGGAGGGACCGCCCTGGTCGGTGACGGCGACCGCGACGCTGCCGTCCCACCGGACGATCTCGACGGCGAACTCACCGCCCGGCTGCCCGGACTTGGTGTGCCGGACGGCGTTCACGACGAGTTCGTCGACGGCGAGCAGCACCTCGTCCAGCACGGGGCAGCCGGCCAGGAGCGCGGCGGTGAAGCGCCGGACGGCGGCGGCCTGGACGGGCTCGCCGGGGAACGACCGCCGCCACCGCTGCACGTCGTGGACGGCGGGCGCGAAAGGCAGGGCGGAGAACATGGGCACCTCGCTTGTCGCCGGGTCTTCGGTCTCTGCCGGTCATCGTCACAGCGGGTGCCCGACCGCGCACGCGATATCGGACCCGCCGCCGATATCCGCACGCCCAGGCCTTGAACGTTCAGCATTCGCACGTCAGGCAGCCGGAACGAGCACCATCCGACCCACGTTCCCGCCGTGCACGCCGCGCGGCACGGAAGGCAGTCGGCCGGGCCAGAACCGGTCAAGACGGACGAACATCGGCGCAACCTATTCGGAAATGTCAGGTGAGAAAGGTAGAAAAGCCTCACTTCCAATCTGCTCGGCCTGACCGCGGTGGCGGCTTCCGACGAGGTCCCCAGCGCCGCCGACGGGCCATCGCACCCGAGGAGTCTTCACAGTGCCGGAAGCGGCGAACGAGATGCAGGAAGGCGACTTCGAGATCACGCGCCTCGAGCTCCGCACGCTCGTGGCGGTGGATCTGGGGTGGGCCGTCCAGGACGAGGCGGCGGACACGTTCCTCCGGGACCGGGGACGGCCGGGCTGGCTCCATGCGCTTGCGGACCAGTTCCCGCAACCCGGCGGCGGGTTCGACCGTCCGCGGGTCGAACCGCCTTCCTACGGCCGGAGCACCGAATACGGACGGCCGACGTTCTCCGACGAGTTCAGCACGTCCTATATGCCGCTGGTGAGCAGGCCGCAGGCTCCCGTCGACTACCTCGCCGGCTGCCTGGTGTGGCGGCTCGACTGGGTGAAGATCGGGCCGTCG
This sequence comes from Spirillospora sp. NPDC052242, assembly GCF_040679555.1. Lineage (NCBI taxonomy): Bacteria > Bacillati > Actinomycetota > Actinomycetes > Streptosporangiales > Thermomonosporaceae > Spirillospora > Spirillospora sp. NPDC052242. The sequence continues at coordinate 77,973 of NZ_JBFAUZ010000028.1, read as the reverse complement.
GGAGCCCTGAGCGTTTGCGTCCGCGCGGAGCTGCGCAACGGCCCCGTGAACGTCCTGGACGTCATCGGGAGCTATCACCAGTTCCGCCGTGACGTTCGGAACCGGTGGCCGGATCTGGTCACCGAGTTCCTGCGCCATTGGTCTTCGACGCTGCCCCGGTACCGGCTGATCGACACGGCGCCCGCCGTCCTGCTCGGCCACACCGAGACCTATGACGTCGTCGACTTCGACTTCACGGTGGACGGAGCCGTCCGCAGGCCCAAGGACCTGTACCGGGACGGGCCGGTCACGGGGCTGCGCGCGCTCGCGGGGCTCACCCGGATGTCGCACGTCATGAACCGCTACGGCGAGGACAACGTACGCGCGCTGCGGGAAATGGACCTCGGCAGCCGTCCCGACGAACTGTGGATCGTCAACGTCGAACGGATGACCCGGCACCACCCCGAGCACCTCAGCGACCTCGGAAAGCGGCTGTTCCTGGAGGACATCGTCTCCGCCATCGAGATCACCCTCCAGCAGCGGGTGACGCTCAAGTACGTCACCGACTGGGTGCGGCGCATGCGCGCGACGTTCCTGGACCGCCTCACGGCCGAACGGGACGTGTCGGGTTCCCACGCCGTCATGCAGACCCTGCTGACCCGGATCGCGTGGTCGAGCGACCTCTATTCGGAGGTGCCGGCAGTGCACCGTGACAGCGGCAGTTCCTTCTTCCGCACGATCGTCTCCAGGGTCGACCAGCTCAAGGAGGTCGATGCATCGCGGGACGCTGTGTCCAGGAGCGTGCAGAGCATGCTCGACATCGCCAATGCGATCTTTCAGGAGCGCAGCGCGGCGACCTCCGCCGCATTGCAGGAGATCAGTCTCAATGTGGGCAAGACCAGCCGGAACACCGGGTTCGCCGCCGTGTTTCTGGCGGTCGCCGCAGCAATACTCGCAATCGTCCAGATCTGGGTGGCCATAGCGGGATACGGCTGATACCTGTCGGACGAATGAAACGTAGTGTACCGCATAAAATGATCAATATGGCAACCACATCCGGCCACCCTCCGGCCTTGCTTGACGTGTAACGGCCCGGCCCTCAAACTTGGCGCTGGAAGCGACAAATACATAGAACGACTCGCCACTGGAGAGGGCCCATGTGGACGAACGAGCGGCTGACGAGCCGATATGGCGAGTCGCTGGCCTTGTCGGTCGGCGACGGCGCACCCGGCGACAGCGCCGTCGTCATGTTCCCTGGATTCACCAGCCGGCGACTCAATGCGACCAATAAGGCACTCGCCGCGAAACTGGCGCCACTCGGCGTTCGTTGCGTCACCGGCGATCTCAGTGGCCACGGTGACAGCGGTGGTGATATCCGCCACCAAACGATCCTCAAGGCGAGTCACGAGATCGAGGACATACTGCGCTTTGTCCGGAAACGCTATTCCATCGGGCGGCTCGGACTGCTCGGGAACAGCTTCTCGGGAAACGCGGCGATCATCGCCGCCGCACGCGTCGAGGGCCTGCACGCGCTCGCGCTGAAGTCCCCGGTCACCGACTACGTCGCGATGCGACGGAGCCTGCTCGGCGACGACGGCATGCGCCGCTGGCGGGAACAGGGCTGGACACGGCTGCCGGACGGCACCGTCAGCGACTACCGGTTCATCGAGGACGCACGGTCCGTGGACACCTACGCGGCGCTCCGGGAGGTCGACGCGCCCGTCCTCGCCGTCCAGGGGTCGGCGGACGAGGAGATCCCGGCGGCGTCCCGGCGGCGGCTGGCGCGGGAGATGGCGGAGCTCGGCATGACGTACCACCTCGTCGAAGGCGCGGACCACAACCTCAGCGACCCGCACTTCCATCACGCGATCGAGACGTTCGCCGCATTCCTGGCCGACCATCTCCTCCAGTCGGTGCCCGCGGGCGGGCTCAACGCGTGCGGCTGATCGGACCGCTCCGCGATGAATCGTTCCTCGGCCGACCAAATGCGCCGCGCCCCCGCCGTGGTCCGGGACCTGCTGACTCGCCGCGACGACCGGGGCTTCCGCCTGGCGAGCGCGGCGGGCGGGGAACTGTCCGCCGACCAGGTGCGGCGAGCAGCCATGGTCGTCGCCGAACGGCTGCGGGACGCCGCCGGGGCCGGAGACGGCCAGGCCGTCCTCGTCCGGGCCGGTGACTTCGAGGCCGCCGCCGTCGCGATGCTCGGGACGTGGGCGTGGGGCGGCACCCCGGTTCCGGTCCCGATGACCGCGCCGGCCCCGTTCGTCGCGCAGGTCACGGCCGAGTGCCGGCCCGCCGCACACATCACGCCGTCCGGGACGGAACTGGCCGTGGAGGTGCCGGGCCCCTCTCCGGGAGAGGCCGAGCCCGCGCTGGCCGCGGTGGCCCGGGACCACGACATCGCCATCGTGCTCTACACCTCGGGCTCGACCGGCGCGCCGAAGGGGATACTCGTCCCGCCGGACGCCATGGACTTCGCCACCCGAAGCATCCAGCGCTACCTCGGGCTCACCGAATGGGACAGGATCGTCAATCCGGTCGTTCCGCACTTCGACTACGGCCTGTACCAGTTGCTGCTGGCCCTCGCCGCGGACTGCGCGCTGACGGCCGCTCCCCCGCTCTTCCTCGACGACCTCATCGACGTGATCGACGCCCGGTGCGGCACCGTGCTGCCGCTCGTCCCGTCACTCGCGGGGCCGCTCACGGCCCGGATGGCGGAGCGGCGACGGACGGCGGCGTCCGTCCGCCTGATCACCTCCACCGGCTCGCATCTCGGGACACCGCTGATCGCCCGCCTCCGGGCCGCCTTCCCGCGAGCGCAGGTGATGCCCATGTACGGGCTCACGGAGTGCAAGCGCGTCTCCTACCTGGCGCCCAACCTGGTCGACGCGAAGCCGGGTTCCGTGGGACGCCCGATGGCCGGGGTCACCTGCCGCGTCGTCGACGCCAACGGCCGGACGGTTCCGGACGGGGAGACCGGCGAGCTCGTCGTGCGCGGCCCCAACCTGGCGCTCGGTTATCTCGGCGACGACCTGCTGACCGGGGTCGTCTTCCGTCCCGTCACCGGCGGCCGCGAACTGTGGACCGGCGACCTGTTCACCCGCGACGCCGACGGCCACCTGTACCACCGGGGCCGGCGCGACGACCTCGTCAAGGTCTCCGACCAGCGGATGAGCCTCCGCGAGGTGGAGGACGCGCTGCGGGGCGTCTCCGGGGTCGTCGATGCTCTCGCCTGGGTGGAGGACGGAACGCTCAAGGCCACCATCGTCGCGGACCCGCCCGCGAGGGATGTGGCCGCGGTCAGGCGGGCCCTGCGGCGCGCCGTCCGTCTCCCCGCGATGGTCCCCGCCGTCATCACCGTGGCGGGGCGGCTGCCGACCGGCCCCACCGGGAAACCGGCCCGCCCGCGCCCGGCCCGCGCGCCGGAGGCCGCGCGACACCGCTGAGCCGCCCCCTTCCTGGATGTGAGCATGCTGGACGACCTGTTCGACCCGGCCGATCCGCTGTGGACGGAACTGGCCACCGAGGCCCCGTGGGAACTCCTCCTGGACGTGCCTTCGGTCGTCGCCGCCCTGCGCGGCTCGCACGGGGACGGTACAGGCCCGGAGCCCGTCGTCCATCCGAGCGCCGTGGTCACGGGGTCCTATCTCGGTCCGGGCGTGCAGGTGTACGAAGGTTGCACCGTTCGCGACAGCGTCGTCCTCTCCGGTACCACCATCGGTCACGCGAGCGAGATAGCGCGGTCGATCGTCCTGCCGGACTGCATGATCCCGCGTTTCAACTACGTCGGCAGCAGCCTGCTCGGGCGGGGGGTGAACCTGGGCGGCTCGGCGCAGCTCGCCTCGATGCGCTACGACCGCGCCCCCGTCCGGCTCTCCTTGGCCGACGGCGAGATCGAGACGGGCCGTGACAAGTACGGAAGCCTGATCGGCGACGGTGCGCGCGTCGCCTACGGCTGCCACGTGAACCCCGGCTCGGTGATCGGACGCGGCGCCCTCATCGGCCCGCACATCGACTGGCGCGGTTACTGCCCGCCCGACACCTCGGTCTTCCTCCGGCAGCGCACCTTCATGTCCCGCGGGAGGGGCGCCGACATGTTCCTGCGAGGTGAATGACGCAATGCCCGAGATCATGCCGTTCCTGGTGGAGTGGGTCAGGGATTGGCGCCCCGACCTGGCGCGCGCCGAACTCCGGGGCGACACCCGGCTCGTCGAGGACCTCGGCCTCGACTCCCTCGCCCTGCTCGAGCTGGTGGCGAGCATCGAAAGCCGCTTCGACGTCCAGATCCGCGACGAGGACTACCGTTCCCGCAAGACCTTCGGCACCCTCGCCGACATCGAACGAGTGATCATTGAAACGCTGAACCGTTGCCGGCCGCGCACACCCAGGATGGCGTGACTCTAATCCCTTGCGATCTCATCAACAAGCCCGGAACGCTTATCGCTTTCTTTACTTTGTCTGCCAATTTTGCCAACTTCTAACATTTCCAGGCTCGGCGTGATTCCCAGGCCTAAATGAACACGCATAAGCCATCGTCAATGATCCGGTCGGTGCGCCCGCCGAGCTCGCCCGGGCAGCGATATGCTCGGACGGCGAGTCCAATGAGTGACCGGTTCGCGGAGGACGTCGATTCGTTGCTCCGGGCGGCCGGGTGGTTCGGAGGGAGATCGACGGACACGGCCCCGTGCCTGCAGGCATGGAAGTCCTTGGGCCTTCAGCCGGAGGCGAGCCCTGTGGGCTTCATCCGCGAGTTCGACGGACTCCACATCGAGCACCCGCCGTACGTCGACATCGGAGAAGCCAGACACTTCGACTTCACGAATTTCGATGCCGTCGCCAGCGTCCACGGTTTGCGGGAAAGAGCCTACCGAGAGTACACGGTGCTCGCGGGCCTGCGCTTGTGCCCCATCGGCCAGAACCGGGCGCACATGACCCTGATGATCGGGGCGCAGCAGATCTTCGCAGGAGTGGACAACTACCTTTTCACTTACTGCAACGGCTTGGACTCCGGCGTAACGGCGATGCTGCGGGGCGAGCAACCAACGAAGTTCGGCGAGTGGCACCCCTAACTGGGCGAGGCGACCCTCGCCCACGCCCACGTCTACGGCCGCGGCGGCCCGCCGCCTGAAGGTCTACACCGTCAAGAACCTGCTGTTCCCGCACGCGAGCCAGGCCGCCCAGGTCAAACAGCGCCGCACCGACACCGCACCCCAGGCCGTGGTCGGCATCCGCAACCTGGTTATCGCCCTCCCAGCGAACCATGTCGCCGTTGGGGGCCATTCCGCCGGGATTGGAGAAGCGGATGTGCACGGCCGATGACTGGGCCGGGAGTGGACGTTCTGGCTTTCGGACCCCGGCTCCGGGTCATGAACGTCGGTCGACTACGTGCCGCAGCTTGAGGAGTTCGCCATGGAGCAGTGAGGCGGGCGCCACCTGTGGGACGAGACGGCGGCAGCCTGCCTCAGGTGGGCGTCCTGGGGCAAGGGGCGGGTCATCCGATGGTCCAGACGGTGATGCCCTCGCCTCCTGCGGCTACGGTCCGGCCGTTGGGGCTGACTGCCACGCATTCGATTTCGGTGTTGGCGCCGGTGCTGAGGGCGGTGACACTCCTGCCGGTGGCGACGTTCCACAGTGTGACCGTGCCGTCGTTGAGGCCGCCGGCCAGAAGACCGTCGGGGCCGAACGCGATGCAGGTGATGCCGGAGGCGGGTCCGCCGATGGTGGCGGTGTCCCTGCGGGACGGGACGTCCCACAGCGTGATCAGGCCGTCGTTGCGGAGGTTCGCCAGCGTTCTGCCGTCCGGCGCGAACGCCAGGGCGTGCAGGTCGGAATTGGTTTGGGCGAGGGTGGCGATCTTTCCGTGGGTGGTGGTGTCCCACAATTCCAGCTGCCCGTCGTCGGGGGCGTTCCCCGGAAGGCCGTTGCCGGTCGCGGTGGCCAGCACGTCGCCGGCCGGGCTGTAGGCCATGGACTGGACCCAGTAGCCGATGCCCTCTCCGCTGGAGAGGGTCGCCCGCACGGCCCTGGCGGCCGGGTCCCACACCCTGACGGTCGGGGCGTCGTAGGCGAACGCCACCGCCTTACCTCTCGGGTGGACCGCGATGCAGCCGGAGGCGGTGTCCCACAGTTGCGGCGCAACGTAGGGGAGGGTGGTCACGGCGCCGGTGGCGATGGTCCACAGGTCGATGCTCCCGTCACCGTTGCCCACCGCCAGGGCGCCGTCCGGAGTGAACGCCACCGCGAACGTCGACGTGAACTGCGCGTTAAACGCGACGACCTCCTCCAGCGGCTTGTTCCAGGGGTTGGTGACCGTGTGAGTAAAGGTCTTGGTCGGCGTTCGGCCGTTCACGGTCCAGAGCCTGGTCTTCCCGTCGGCGCCGACGCCGGCCAATAGGTCTCCGTCCGGACTGAACGCCACAGCCCGGACGGGCCCGTCGAAGAGGGCGGCCGGCCTGGGTGCGGCTTTGGCCGTGGCCTGCTCGCGGGTCCAGGGACCGTCCACGGAGAGCGACCGCAGCAGGGGCACCGCCGGGACCGCTGCGGCGATGCCCAGCCCGGCCAGGACGAGGCTCCGGCGGGTGGGACGCCGCCCGGGGCCGGCCTGCGGGGCCGACGTGTCGCCAGGCACGTCCGGCGGCCGGTGCGCGTACTCGCTGTCATACCGGTCGATCAGCTGGGTGACCTCGGGCGGAAGCCATTGACCGGACGGTTCGTCCGGAGCGTCCGCGAGCCTCCGCAGGATCTCGGCGACCTCGGGCCGTCCCTCGGGTTTCTTGTCCAGGCAGGCGCGCAGAAGATCTGTGAGGTGGGCGGGCACCCCGGAAAGGTCGGGTTCCTCGTGCACGATCCGGTAGGCGACGGCCCGCGCATCCCCCGTCCCGAACGGGCCTCGCCCGGTCGCGGCGAACGTGAGCACCGACCCCAGGGCGAAGACGTCGCTGGTCGGCCCCACGTCCAGCCCGCGCACCTGCTCGGGAGACATGAACCCGGGTGTCCCCAGCACGGTGGTGGAGGCGTGGGCGGCGTCCAGGGCACGGACGATCCCGAAGTCGATCACGCGCGGGCCGTCGGCGGCCAGGATGATGTTGCCGGGTTTGAGGTCGCGGTGCACCAGGCCGGTCGCGTGGATGGCGGCCAGTCCTTCTGCCAGACCCGCCCCGAGCACGCGCAGGGTCCGGCCTGCCAGCGGCCCGTGCTCGTGGACGGCCTGCGCCAGCGTGGGGCCCGAGACGAAGGCGGTGACGAGCCACGGCGGACGGGCGGCGGTATCGGCGTCGACCACCTGGGCGGTGTAGAAGCCGCCGACCCTGCTGGCCGCTTCGACCTCCAGGGCGAACCGCTCCCGGAACGCCGAATCCTCGGCCAGCTCCGGGCGCACCACCTTGACCGCGACCGGGCGTCCACCCGGGGAACGGCCCAGGAACACCTGCCCCATCCCGCCCCCGCCCAGCCTCCGCTCCAGCCAGTACGGGCCAACCTGGCGTGGATCGGCCGGCTCCAGGGGCTTCACGGGCGCCTCACCTCAAATGAACGTCGGTGTCTAGATCAACCGGATCTTATTGGGCCCCGAGGAAGATCGGCGCGGAAATGACGATCGACGCCTCCGCCTGCTGTCACGTCGAGTTCGGTGACGGGACGGCAACCTCCATTTGACCCGACAAAACAGTCGCGCGTCAGCGCGCCCTCCGCCGAGGGACGAGCGGCAGATGTGCGGGTGTGAGGCGCCCGCCCGCTGGACGGTCCGGGGTCTGGTCGCCGAGGAAGCGCGGCAGCACGATGGTGCACTCGGGTTCGGGAGCGTCCGGCGGTGGACCATGGGCGTGCCCGTCGATGGAGGCGTCCAGCACCGGAGGCTCGACGCGAACGAGGTCCCACGGACAGGCCGAGGCGGATGACGGCTGTGACGAGCCCGCCGTAGGCGGCCTGACGAACATCGTTGGCAGCGCCGCCGCAGCGGGTGCGGCGGCCGGTGATGGCTTCGGCCAGCCCGCGTACAGGCCCGTTCAGCGGGAGGTGTGCGCCTGTACGAGGTTGGTGTTGACCTCGTTCACCCGGTGGGAGAGGTCACCGTCGCGGATGGCGGTGGGGCCGAGGCCGGTTCGGTGATCGGGGATGTCGATCACGGTGATGATCGTGTTGGCCATTCCGATGACGATCCACCAGGGGCGGCCGGCCGCGTTGGCGCGCCAGGTGGACTTCACCCACTTGCCGGTGTCGGTGCGTACCTCGGCGGAGACGAGCTCCCAGGTGGAGGGGTCGAAGTCGCGGAGTTCGTCGAGGGGGGCGTCGCGGTCGTCCCGGCGTGCCTGGGCGTGGGCGGCGTGGACCTTCAGTTGGACGGGCTCGTCCATGATCTGGCGAATCCGGTCGAAGAGAGCCGCCGGGCCGGTCGTGATGAGGAACTTGGCGGTCGTCCAGCGCGGCGACATCGGTTCTCCTGGGGCGGGTCGGCGCCACGGCCGCACCGGATGAAGGCCGACTTTACAGACCTGTGGAGCCGTCCGCGGTCGACGGGGTGATGGCGAACGACGGGACGCGGCCTCGGCCCTGGCTGCCGTCCGAGTCACCAATGCGGGACAGCGTTCCTTCAGGGCCGGAGGGCGGTGGGGCAGGGTGTGCTTGTCATATCCGGGGAGGACGTGCGTGCCTTGTTGGGGTGCGGGAGGAATGCGGCGCCCCCCAACGCCATCCGGCGTGCGGGCACGCGCTTGTAAGTGTTGAGCGGGACGGACGGAGCCGGCACCGGCTGCGTCGTTGCGGCGTTCCTCGCACTTGGGGCGACGTTCTTGAAGGCGTGTGCGGGATTGGTGGAACGCACGCACACGGTGGTTCTTGCCTTTCGGGTAACGGTGCATACACGCGCGCGCCAGTCGGAGGGGTGCGTGGTCGAGGCGTGTTGGACTTGCGTTCGGGAGTGGTGCGAGAGCCGAGGGGTTGCTCTGGCCGGTTCGCGGTTTCGCTGGCGCGTCCCAATTGGCGGGTGGGGCAAAAGGAACAATCGGACTCGGTGGAGTCGGCCGATACAAGAATGTAACGTTTTTCGGCCGCGGCATTTTTCGTTCTCTGGTTGCAAGGCGTGTCGATGGTGTACACCAGGTAGTGGATCGGTTACGACGGACACGCTCCCCGGGAGGCGATGTGAGCAGCCCCTTCGTTCGACGCCGACGTCTCGCCGACGAGCTCCGCAACCTCCGCGAAGAGCACGACCTCACGGCGGACGAGCTCGCCAAGCGCATCCACTACTCGCGCATGAAGATCAGCCGCCTGGAGAACGCCCACGGCCGCCCGGACGTCCGCGACGTCGTCAAGATCCTCGACACTCTCGGCGTCAAGGAACCCAAGTGGGCCGAGATGATCCGCCTTGCCACCGAAGCTTCTGAAAAGGGGTGGTGGGACAGGTATGGCGATTCGATGGGACCTCGCCAGAAGCTCTACGCCGACCTAGAATCCGGCGCGAACAGTATCTGCGACTACGATCCAACTGGCATACCTGCGGTACTACAGACGCCCGAGTTCATCGACGCGCTCATTAGACTCGATAAGGCCAACCGGCCAATCAAGTATGTACCCGCGCGAATGGCAAAGGCTCGCGAACACCGACGTCAAACCCTACTCCGCCCGCAAGGCCCTTCTTACGACACCGTGGTCGATGAGTTCGTCATCTTCCGTCTTGATATACCGTCCGAGGTGATGGCCGCTCAACTCAGGCACATCGTCGAGGTGGTCTTGAGGGAGCCTCAGCTTACCGTGAGGCTCCTGCGTTACAACGCACGCATCTCCGGCGGCCTGCTACCCAAGTCGTCGTTCGCCCTCTACACATTCCCCGGCCCTCAGGACCCTCCCATGGCGGTCGTCGAGACGATAACAACCGACTTGGTCCACACCGAACAGCAAGAACTGGCAAGGTATACAGGAGACTATAAGCGTCTCCAGGAGGCCGCGCTGTCCCCCGACGAGAGCCTGGCCTTCCTAGTGGAGACGGCCGAGCGAATTTCAGATGGGATGGTACGAGCTATATGAGGCCCGAGTTCACCAGTTGGCGGAAGTCAAGCTACAGCGACCCCGATGGCAAGTGCGTCGAGGTGGGACGTGGACCAGGTGGCACCGTCGGTGTTCGTGACACCAAAGAGCAGGGCACCGGCCCCATCCTGGAGTTCACGCAAGCCGAATGGACTGCGTTCCTTAACTTCGTCCAGATGCACTGACCGATCAGGACCACCGTGAGCCAGTGCACCCTCTCCTGAGGACGGGCGCCCGCAGATGCAGCGCTGCCGTGGGCGGACGTGACGTCGCAACGACTACGCGATGTCGTTCGCGATGCGCGCGCAGGGCAGGTGCGTCCGTAGCGGCACCTGGACACAGCGGCGTCCCGTCTCACCTCGATGTTGGCGAAGTGAGACGGGACGTGCTGCGTCAGGCATCCTTCTTCTTCCGGCCGCCGCGCTTCGGTTTCTCAGGACGCCACTTCTTGAGGTCGTCGCCCGAGATGCCAAGCTCGGCCTGCTTGGTCTCCAGGTACGTCGAGTACGCGTCGGCCGGGCTCTGTCCGAACGCCGGATCGACCTCGCCATGCCACTGCCGCACCCACGGCAGCACCTCAGCCAGGCCGGCAAGAAGCGGCGTGAGGCGAGCAGCGTCCCACCCGTCCTGAGTCGCCCGCTCCTCGATGAGCATCATGAGCGCCTGAGCCTGCTCCCGGTGGTCCCACCCAGCCCACCCGAGCAGCATGGACAAGTCGCCATCCGGACTACTGCCCGGATAGGAGATGAACCGCTCCTTGGGCACATCGAGCTTGCCCCGGTTCCGCCAGTAGGACGTCTTCAGGAAGTCAGCCGACGCGTACTTGGGCGGTACCGAAATGTCGATCCGCTTACCCGTACGGTCCTCCTCGCGCTGCTGCTCCCAGACAACCTCCCACTGGCCGCGCTTGCGGAGCCCAGAGTCCTTATACCGCAACGCCGCCAGATGAGGCACGTGCTCGTCTTGCGTGATCTCCGCGATCACCTTCGCCAGATCCGCGTCATCCCCCGCGTACAGGCGTACAACGGAAACGAAGTCCTCATCCTGCCGAAGCCTGTCGGCAAGCTGGTTGACGGTCACCGCGCTCGGCTGCTCAACGCCGTACTCATCGTCGGCAAACCACAGCGAACGATCCTCGCAACGGTCGAGGAGCCAGCTGCGCAGTGCCGCTTTCTCCTGCGACTCCCATGGCTCCATAGACCAGCGCCGTTTACACTCCGGCCGCTCAATCAGCGCAATATCACGTCGATTCTCAATGATCTCAATGCGCTTAGCAATTACCCTCCTGTATTCCGATGGCCAATGTTCGGGAATTTGCGTAACGGGAATAGATCCATGCCGATTGAACCATTCGGTTTCAATTTCCCCCAGTTTAACTTTGCGGGCCAAAACGATCTCAAAGGCACGTTCCCCAAGTTTTATTTGAGGAATATATTCTGCGGATACTGTAAGCCCTTCGGGCGTCAACCCATAACTCTCATAAAGTTGCCAGTCGGATTCTTCTTGCCATGCAATCATCTGCCCTACAGCCGATTCATACTGCGAGCGCGCTGCATCAAGCTTTTCTCGACTGGGCGAACCATTGACACATATAGCTGAAGGACTTGCGGCGAGGCGTGAGGCCGCCAAAGAATCCATCACCCTGCCCACCTCGATGGGCATCGAGGCGGGCAGTGGAAGATCTTGCAGCTTTGCGCCCGTAACCTCATAAAAACGCTCCCAGTCTTCACTAGCAACGCCACCGCCGTAGCCACCCTTGCCTCGATCAGGACATACCTGCTTGAGCCAAAAACATGCAGGCGAAGAGTTCAGTACGGCAAGTATGCCGTAGTAGAGGTCGGCATCTAGATCTGACTTGATATTAATTACTGGTACATGCTGATTAGATACAGCACGCCCATGTGTAAATACAGCATGATTATGAGTTGCAATTTTGGCAAATAGTATACGAGCACCGCCCTGATTACGCGATGCTACCCATCTGTACCAACTCCACCATTGTACGGCAGTCTCCCTGCGAGGCTTGCCTGAAAAGTCAGCTAGGGCGCCTAGATACTGCTTGGCCAGCCAAAGCTGATTAGCCCACCCCTTACTTACATCGATGTCTGCAATTGCAGCATCTTCGCCATAGGGGGCCAGGGCAAGTTCACTTGGGTCTACAGCCCAGAGCTTTATATCTTCGCCTGTAATCAAGGGTCGAATATATTGCGCCGGCGTGTCATATCGCCGATGCCAAGATCTTGGAAAATAAAATACCTCATCAACTCCAGAGAAGGCCGCAAACCCGATCGAGTCACTCAGGTAAGACTTAAGCCGTGTCACCTTCGACACATCCTCAAGCTTATCCATCACCGAGGAAGTTTCGCCTCCCGATATACTCCACGGATATTTGGCCAAGCTGTCAAGCTCCATATCCCGTACAGCCACCCACTGCGTTTCAATACCGGGCGAATCTATATTGTTCAGTATAGATCGCCAAACTAGACCGTTGGCGGCATTGTCGGGGCGACCCGGTTCGCTTCTAACGCCGACAACAACGCGTGCAAAAGATTTCGAAGTAGACCAAAACCTTCGCCCGAACATAATTACCGTGGGAGTTGCATGCCCAGGAATATGGACACCCGACGTGTCAATGATGTATGAAATTCTAACCGTCGGCAAGAACTCCTCAATTATTCGCTTGCCGAATTCACGCTTCATGAATGAATTTGCAGTTATTTGCCCAACGTGACCTGATAGGCTCTCATTCTCTCCACGCAGAGCTAGCTGAAAGAAGCGCTCAATGAAGGGGACTGTGAGCGCATATTTCCCCGCACAACTCTTATAGGCCACACGATAGTTTTCATTTTCTTTCTTGTCTTTAACGGTAATATAAGGCGGATTGCCGACCACGACGTGATAGCTGCCAATTCCGAGGAGATCAACCGCATCCAGTCGCGTTTTGCTTTTCTTCCCGATGAACCCATTAATGTCTTCTGTTACGTAGGTGTGGGGTTCGATTTCACTTAGCAAGTCTTCTTGCATTCCAGGGGCTCCTCGCCCATGGAGGAGTGAATCTCCAGTGGCCACGATGATCGGAAAGTCCGGCACGCTGGCGAGCAAGGACACCCTGCCAGCGCGCATTACTGCGACCAGCATCCGGAAGCGGGCGATGTTCGTGGCGAAGGGGTTCTTGTCGACGCCGTGGACCGACAAAAGGGTTCGGCGGATGAGCGTCCAGATCTCCGTGGCGGGCTCTGCGTCCCTCCATTTGTTCAGGATCCGGTTGAACGCGCCCAGCAGGAAGTGTCCCGAACCGCACGTGGGGTCGATGAGGCGGAGGCCGTCGAGGCCGAACTCGTCGATGGCTGGTTCGAGCGTGTAGTCGAGGATGAACTCTTCGACGAACTCCGGGGTCTGCAGGAGCGCGTACGTCTTCTTCGCGTGCTCCGACAGGTCCTGGTAGAGGTCACCCAGAAACCGCGTGTCCCACTCAGGGTCGGTGAAGTCGTGGACGATCTCGCCGTGGCCGTCGCGGCGGCGCCAGAACGCGAGCAGCTCCTTTGCGGCGTGGTGGGGGATCTCGATCTGCCACATCGGGTTGTGGGCCTTGTCGAACAAGCCCGCAGCGACCGGAGAGCGGGACATCTCCGCGAAGCCGGCGAGGATCCAGTGGCGGTCGGTGTCGTGGGGGTTGCGGGCGATGTGGTCCGCTTGCCGCTCCTGGGCGAGGGCGAGCTTCTCCCCCGGCCCGGCGAGGAACGGGTGCTCGATGAGGCCGTTGTCCTCGCAGAAGCGGAGGAACACCGTGCCGAGCACCCAGGCGACCGCGGCCTGCGTGACCCGGTCGTCCAGCCAGGATTCGTAGGTGGCGGCGATTCGATTCGCTTCGCGGGCCTTCTGCCATTCGCCGTGGAGGCGGGCGTGGGTGGCCTCGTCCTCGCCCGCGCGCTCCCTCAGCTCTCCTTCGAGAGCGACGACCTGCTTCTTGAGGTCGGTGAGCAGCGCCTTGCGGTCGATCATGAGGCTCTCCTGGTCGTCTTCTCGTCAGGCTGCCCGAAGGGGCGGGGCAGCAGGAGGTGTTCGTTGTCGGTGTTGGCGGGGACGGCGGTGCCGTCCAGGCGGGGAAGGGTGTTCGGATCCTCCATCGGGCACAGCAGCCATAGCCCGTACGGATTCTCGTGCGGGTCGCGGGCGGCCTCGATGATGCGGGCCAGGGTATCCGGGCCGTGCTTGTACCGGGCGAGGGGCGTCGCGTCGTGGAGCAGGGCCACACCTTCGACACCCGCGACCTTCTTCTCCACCTCGGCGAGGGCCTGGTCGATGAGGTCGTGGAAGACGTGCGGGGCCTTCGCCGGGTCGGCGCCGAGCATCTTCTCCCACGTCGGCTTGCCACGGGCGGCGACGATCGCGCGGAGCGCCTCGGTGAACGTGCTCGTGACGTTGACGGGGGTGACGCCCTTCCAGACGGTGAGGACGTCGAGCATCGACTCCGTGTAGCGGGTGCGGCACTTCAGGGCGAGGAAGCCGCCGCTGTCGACGGAGCCCACCAGGCGGCGGGTGATCTGGTCGGTGGGGACGCGCTGGGTCGCGGTGGAGCTGCGGGCGCCCGCGCTGAAGGTCCGGGCGGGATCGAAGCGACGATCGACGAGGCGTTTGCCGTCCTCGCTCCACTTGACCTCGTACCCGGCCTTGCGGAGCACCTTCGCGAGGTCGGAGGGCTCCTCGGGGAGCCCGCGCAGGCGGGGGAAGCGGGCGAGGACGCGGCGGCGCAGGTCGTCCGGGGTGATGCCGTCGCCGCCGAGGAAACCGGCGGCCTGTGCGAGGTCGAGCGCGCGGGCCGGTTCCAGGTCAATCGGGTACAGCTCGAGACGCGCGGTGACGTCCGCCTTGGTGGACGCGGCGGCGGCGAGGGCGACGAGGGCGGTGTCGGGGAGCAGCGGCATCCCGGCCGGGGTGATGACCTCGCGGAGCCCGGCGCGGACGGTGACGTCGCTGGGCAGCGGGTTCCGTCCGGCGAGCTCGTCCGCGTACTTGCCGAGCTCCTCGGCGTAGTCGATGAGGTCGGCGGCGGCCGGGGCGTCCACCGCGTCCTCCGGCGGACGCAGCGCGACGAGGATCTTGTGGCCGCCGGTGCGGCGCTTGATGAGGCGGGGCTCGTCCAGCCGCTCCTCGGTCTCGATCGCGGCGCGGAGGACGGCGCCGGCGACGGCGTGGCGGGCGGCGATGTCGGTGAGGCCGCACGCGCGGCGGGCCAGCAGCTCCCCGGCGAGCTGCGTGACCTCCAGGACGCCGCCCTTGGCCGCGAGGATCTCCACGACCTCCTCGCGCAGCGGCTTCAGGGCGCTGTCGGCGGTCCAGCGGCGGCGCGCGTCGGCGAGGGCGCGGGACACGTCCGCCGGGGTGGCCCGAATGCCCTCGTAATCGGCGATCTCCCGCTGGGACGCCCACGGGCGCAGCGGCGCCGGAGCGCCGGAGCCGTCCAGGGCGGGCAGCGCGAGCGCCAGGAAGACGATCTTCGCGTCCTGTCCGTCTCCCTTAGGGACGAGCCGGTTGACGATCTCGTCGAGGCTGAGCCGCTTGAGCTTCTCGCCCGCGACCTGGACGTCCCCGGCGGCCTTCCGCTGCTCCTTGGCGACCTCGGTCACCGACTCGCGAGCGCCGAACCGCTGGCGCCAGTCGCGGGCGAGGCGCAGCAGCTCGTTGCGGGGCTTGGAGCCAATCCCGGAGTCGCGGAGGCGCTGCACGCGGACGGCCGGAACGGTGATCAGCTCCCCGACCGTGGAGACGCCGAGCCCGTCGATCGCGGCGGAAAGAGCGCGGGGCGACAGTCCCGCCTCGACGAGCGGGGTCGTCTCGGTCGCGGCCTCGTTCAGGCGGCGGCGCGCCTCCAGGACGTCCTCGGTGTCCTCGTCGGTGCTGCTGGGGGTGGTCGGCGGCGCCGTCCGGTCCAGGTCGAGGAACATGCCGCGCCACGCGTCGCTCATCTGCTTCAGCGACGCGAACCGCCGCGCGGCGTCGCGGTGCAGGGCGCGGCGGAAGAACGCGGCGAGCGCGTCCCGCAGGCCCGCGTCGAACCGGTCCTCGGCGATCTGCGGGACGGTCTCGGCCTGGTCGATGAACTCGGCCTCGGCCATCCCGTCGCCCCAGGACGGGCGCTCGGCGGCGGCCATCTCGTGCAGGGTGACGGCGAGCGCGTACCGCTCGGCGTGGTCGTCGTAGCGGGGGCGGCGGTCGGTGCCGACGAACGGGTCGATGTAGTCGGGGGTGCCGGCCTTCACGACGGTGTCGGGCGTCCCGGCCATCGAGAAGTCCAGCATGACCAGGCGGCTGCTGTTGTTCGCCGCGCGGCGGATCGCGAGGTTCTCCGGCTTGACGTCGCGGTGCCGGACTCCTTCTTCCTCCAGGTAGTCGACGGCGTCGAACAGGTCGCCGCCGAACTTCTCCAGCTCGTCCGGGGAGAGCCGGCCCTGCCGCTTGATGTGCTCGGCGAGGGTGATCTGCCCGGCCTCCTCCAGGACGACGACGGTGCGGTCCGCGATGTCGAACGGGCCGTCGATCAGGCCGACGATCCTTGGGCTGCGGAGCCGTGCGAGGAGTGCGGCCTCGGCGTGCAGGCGGTCGGCGGCCGCCTCGGTCAGCGCGACCTTCAGCACCGCGGTGTGCTTCTCGCCACCGCGCGTCTCCTGCTCGGCGAGGAACGTGCGGGACGTCGAGCCCTGACCGAGGTTGCGGACGACCGTCCAGCCGTTGACGACCGTGCCGCGCTTGGCGTCCAGGGGGTCGGGCTCCGGTTCGGCGTCGGGGGCGGTCAGGTCCTCCTCGACCATGTCGAGGTACTCGAGGAACTCCATCACCGAGGAGACGCGCTCGAAGACGTCCCGCTTGGTGGCCTCCTCGATGAGCTGGTCCATCGGCGAGGTGATGGACTCATCGACCGCCGACGGGGTGAGGCGGCCCTGCTCGCTGAGGCGGCGGGCGAGGTCGGCGCGGGTCTCGGCGGGCGGCGTCCCCGTCATGACGAGGTAGCCGAGCGCGCCGAGGCCGAACACGTCCAGGGGGACGCTCTCGGCGTCGGGCTTGCCGAACTCGGGGGCGAGGTAGGCCTGCGCGGCCGCCTCGATGTGGCTGGCCGCCGTCCCGACCGCCCCGGCGAGCGTGGACGTCCGTCCGGCCGCGTCCGCGCCGCCCGGACGGGCCGCGGCCTGCCAGTCGACGATCTTCAAGGTGGGGTCGTACCCGGCGCCCCGGAACGCGACGTAGACGCTGCGGGCCGCGAGGGCCCGGTGGTACAGGTGGCGGCGGTGCGCGTGCGCGAGGGCCTCGGCGAGCTGCCGGATCATGCCGAGCCGCGTCTCGACGTCCAGGCCGTCGCCGTACTGGGCCATGTAGTGGTCGAGGCGCATCCACTCCGGGCGGTGCGGGAACACGATCGCGGGGCCCGCGTCGTGGTCGTCGCTGAACTGCTCGGCCTTGACGATGCCGGGATGGTCGATGCCCTGCAGGACGAGGTACTCGCGGCGGGCGGCGCGGCGCGTCGACTCCTGCGCCTCGCGGGATGCGCCCAGCTCCGACAGGTACAGCCGGACGCGCCGGTGATCGCCTTCGAGGGCGGTGTTCTCCGCGAGGTAGTCCTCCCAGGTGGGCCCGGTGTCCATGGCCTTGGGAGACAGCCGCCACGTGCCGACGGTGCGATGCTTGCGGTACTTCTGGGCGCCGATGGCCTTCATGAGGTCCGGCATCTTGCGAGAGAACGTGATCTCGGTGCGGCTCGGCGCGACGGGACGTCCGCGGCCGAGGAGGTCGTCCCAGATGGCGGGCAGCCCGTTGGAGGTGTCGCGGGCGTAGACGGCGGCGCGCTGGATGTCGTCCAGCTCCGACTTCAAGCCCGGGTCGGACAGGAACACCGCGGCCTGGATGAACGGGACGCGCAGGCCGCGCACGTTGAGCTTGCGCAGCGCCCACTGGAGCTGCTCCTTCAGCTCCTTGGCCTTGCGGTCGGCGAGATGCAGCGGGTTCTCGATCGTGGAGACGCGGTCGCGGTGGTGGAACATCCACGTGCTGCCGTTGTTCACCAGCCGGCCCTGATGGCTCTTGATCTCCACCAGGTAGAGGCCGGTCGGGGTGGCCATGAGCAGATCCACCTCGCGGGGGTGCCCCGACTTGGCGGTGAAGGTGAACGTCGACCAGGCGCGGTACGGGTCGACGGACGGCATGCGCGCCTTGACGAAGTCGAGGGCGTCCTGCTCCCACGGGAACTCGGAACGCGGCCCCCACCAGCGGTTGTCGCCCGTCGCCATCTGCCTGCTTCCCCCGGTCCGTCGTGCCCGGCCAGGATAGAAGCAGCGGCCGACAGTACGCACGCCGGTCCTGGTCACGAACGTAAAACGTTGCCGGATGCGGCCGACACTTCGTTAATCGGCGGTCAGAGCGGGCTTGACGGGGTTAGCCTCGTCGCACTAACTCGACAACGCGGTCGGAGGAGTGTCGGCGTGCCTTACGAAACCCCTCAGCTTCTACTCCGAGACCTTCTCGATCAGGTGGCGGACGGACGTATCCAGCTGCCGGACTTCCAGCGTCATTGGAAGTGGGATGACGAGCGAATCGTCTCCCTGCTCGCGACCCTGTCAATGGGCTACCCCATGGGCGTGATGATGGCGCTGGAGACAGGTGGCTCCGGAACGCGCTTCAAGCCCCGTCCGCTGGAGGGCGCCCAGGCGGGCACCGAGGCCCCTGACCTGCTCTTCATGGACGGCCAGCAGCGCATGACCTCGCTGTTCCAGTCGCTGCGTTCCGGGGCGCCGGTCCAGACCATGGACGCCAGGGGCAAGAAACTGCGGCGCTGGTACTACATCGACATCGAGAAGGCGATCGACGAGTCCGCCGACCGGGAGGACGCGATCCTCTCGGTGGACGAATCCCGCGTTGTGAAGTCGCCGGGCGGCCCGGTCGAGCTCGGCACTGTCGAGCAGGAGGCCGCGGCCGGCCTGTACCCGCTCCGGCTCGTGTTCGACACCCCTGCCACTCAGCGATGGATGCGTAAGTACGCGGGGAGCGATGACGTGCGGTGGGGGGCGTGGGAACGTTTCACACTTCAAGTCCTCGACAACATCACCCAGTATCAGATCCCGGTCATCAAGCTCACCAAGGACACCCCGAAGGAGGCCGTCTGCACGGTCTTCGAGAAGGTCAACACCGGTGGTGTCCCGCTGACCGTGTTCGAGCTGGTGACAGCGTCCTACGCGGCCGATCCGGCCTACTTCGAGGCTCACGGGACGGACTTTCAGCTGCACGAAGAGTGGGAGAAGATCCGGCGGGATCTCGCTGCCAAGACCATGCTGACGTCCGACCGTGCCGGGCTCGGCGGTACGGACTTCCTCCAGGCGGTCACGCTGGTGTCCACCTACTTCCGGCGGCGCGGACGCAAGGACGCCGACCCGTACACGCAGCCCGCGGCGAGCTGCAAGCGCAAGGACATCCTCGAGCTGCCGCTCGAGGAGTACCTCGAATACTCGCCCAAGGTGGTCGACGCTCTCCACTGGACGGACCAGTTCCTGCAGCGCGAGTGCATCTTCCAGGTCTCCGACATTCCCTACATGACGCAGCTCATCGCACTCGCCGCGATCCGGACCGTGCTCGGCGAGGCGACCGACACCGACGAGGCGTACGGGAAGATCGCGCGCTGGTACTGGTGCGGTGTCCTCGGCGAGCAGTACGGCGGCTCCCCCGAAACGCGGCTCCCCCGCGACCTCGAACAGGTGGTGGCGTGGGTGCGCGGCGGCCGGGAACCCGCATCGGTCGGCGAGGCCGTATTCCAGGAGGCGCGGCTCGGCACCATGCGCAGCCGCGTCAGCGCCGCCTACAAGGGCGTGTACGCGCTCCTCATGCGGCAGGGCTGCAAAGACTGGACCCACAACCGCGCGCCGATCGACAGGGACGTCTTCTTCAATCACAAGGTCGATCTCGCACAGATCTTCCCTCGAGGCTGGTGCGAGAAGAACAACGTCTCGCGCGACAAGTACGCCAGCATCGTCAACAAGACCCTGCTGGCCAACCGGACCGCGCAGCTCGTCGGAGGTCGCGCTCCGAACCTTTACCTGCGCGCGTTGGAAACCGACACCGGCCTGCCCGAGAACTGGCTGGACGACATCATCGCCACGCACCTGATCGATCCCTCGGCGTTGCGCGCGATGGACTTCGAGTTGTTCTACCGGGACCGGACGAAGCGGCTGCTCGAGCTCGTCGAGGCGGCCATGGGCAAGTCCGCCATCCCCGCCGCCGAGGCGCCGGAATCCGGCGACGACTATGAGCCGGAGGCCGACTCGGAGATGGTCGCATGAGGCTTCCCCAGGAACTGGCTCGCGCGACGATGCGTCCCGTCGAGCTGACGGTGGCGGAGCTGCTGGAGCTGTTCGGCGAGCGCAACCGGGACCCGGAGATCGTCGGACGGATCGAGGGGATGCTGGCCGAGGCCGGACTGTGCTGCGTCCCGACGCTGATCCACGGCCATCTCGACTCGCCCGTGACCGTCCGCGCGGTGGACACCGATGACACCACGGCGGCCGACGAGTCCGCCGTCGGCACCGAGGAGGAGACGTTCGCCCCGGCGTCGTTGCGCATCGCGGACCTGCCGACCGCGCGGCTGCCCGAAGGCGCGCTCGTCTGCCTTTCTCCCGACGATGACCTGCCTCGCGCCAGGATGGTGATGCTGGAGAACTATTTCTCCCAGCTTCCGGTGATGGCCGGCCCGTATGTGCTCAAGGGCGTGGTGACCTGGCAGTCGATCGCGCTGGCGCATGCCCGGGGCAAGTGCGAATCGCTCGCGGACGCGACAGTGCACGCGCATGTCGTCGACGTCCATGCGGATCTCCTGGTGACCCTCCCCGAGATCAACCAGCACGACTGCGTGTTCGTCCGGGACGAGGCTCAGCGGATCACCGGCCTGGTGACCGCCGCAGACCTCAGTATGGCGTTCGGCAGCCTGACCGGACCATTCCTACGCTTGGGCGAGATCGAGCGGCGGCTGCGTACCTGCGTCAAGCGAATGTGCGCGACCGTTGAGGAACTGCGCGCGGCGTCCGGCAACAACCGGGCCGAGAGCCCGGACGACCTGACCGTCTGGCAGATTCAGCAAGTGTTCGCAAAACCCGACCGATGGGCGCTTCTCAACTGGGGCCTTCCTCAGGACGACTTCGTGCGGCGGCTCGACGCCGTCCGGAAGATCCGCAACGAGGTCGCGCACTTCCGGCCGGACCCGCTGACCGATGACCAGCTGAACCAGGTGACGGTCTTCGCCGGATTGGTCAAGAATCTGGTGCCATGATGCGTGCCACCCCCCGACAGCTGCTCGATCTGCGCGAGAAGTCGTGGTCGCGGCGGCTCGGCGGGGTGTCGCTCGCCGCAGAGGTCGAGGTGCGTCGCGAGCACGCCGAGCAGGTCGCCGGGGTGCTCGGACGGCTGTATCGCGAACGTCTGGACGCCGAACGCGATCCGGGGCTGATCTTCGACCGATGGCCCGCGTGCACGGTCGTCGCGATGACGTGGGTCGCGGCGGATCGCTATGCGAAAGGGACGTACTGGGCTTCCTTCTGGGACGCCGTCGGCTATAGCGGGAACGCCGACGACCAGGCCGTCTGGGGCGGCGGCTTCCTACACGCGCTCGGCGAGCTGGGATTGCCGACGTTCCCCGATCTGCACATGTCGCGGTACGTGGGGCGGATCCTCATGCATGCGGGGATGCCGACGTACTGCCTCGACGATTTCTTCCGGTTGCTCGCGCACCAGCGCAACGTCACACCGGGCCTGGACGCCGAGTCGTTCTTGAGCTGGGCCACTGCGCCCGGCAAGGAGCTGCGCCTGGACGAGCTCGACGTGCCGGTGCGGCGCTTCCTGAAGCACGGAGGCGACTTCGCCCTGGACGTGGTCGAGCGCTGCATCGACCTGCTGGAGCGGGCGCGGCACACACCCGACGACGTGTCGGTCGGGCTGCCCGGCCGGTTCGCGGAGCGGGCGCTCCGCCTCGTCCAAGACGGCTCGCTGCCGCTCGCCCCGGCGGGCGGGCGCGGAAGGGCGGCGGCGGAACGTCCGCGGCTGGCGCTCGATCCCTTCGGCAAGGGCGTGGAGGTCAGGCTTCCCGCGATCGGGGACGCGCCGGACGGCGTCGCCTCCTGGCACATCACCGCCGACGCCGAACGGGCCGTGGTGCGCAGCCGGGCCGAGTGGGCGGGGGCCGTGGAAGGAACACCGGCTACTTCCCACCCCTTGCAGGGCCCCGTTCGGACGGTTCTGGTGTCGCTGGCGGGCTCGGAGCTGCAGGCCGAGTTGCAGGTGGTCGACCCGCGCGATCCGCTGCTGGTGTTCGCCGAGGACGGGCGGCAGATCCCGGCGGGGGTGCCGCTGCCCGCCGAGCCGGTGTGGGTGCTGCATCCAGACGATCGGGATCTCACCCTGGACGGTCCCGTCCAGGAGCGCGCGGACGCGGCGTTGCCGCTCGGCTGGGCGGGATGGCGGCTGCGGCTGCTGGACCTGGACGGCGTCCGGTCGCTCGGGCTGGAACGGACGCGCCCGGTGCGCGGGTTCGCGCGTCCGCGCATCGTTCTGGACCGGCCGCTGGACGGCGTCACGACCCCGTACGGCTCGCCCGTCCACGCCGTCGCACCGACGGTGCTCCTGCCCGCCGTCGGGGTCGAGACCACGTGGCGTGTCGAGGTGCGGTCGAGCGCGGACGGCCGGGTGCTGGCGGGCCGGAGCGTCACGACGCCCGGTCCGCACACCGTCGACGATCTGTGGGACGAGCTCGCCCGCCCGTTGTCGGGAGCGTTCGACGTGGTGGTGCGGGGACCGCTCGGGCGCGGTACGCGCCGCTCGGTCGTCCTGGCCGGGGGGTTGAGAGTCGATTTCCGTCCCGCGGTCCGCCTGTTCGCGACCGGTGGGCTGTCGCCGGCCACCGCCGTCTTGGCGGCGCCGCACGGGGCCGCGGTCGTTCCCCGGGAGGTCCGGTTCGGGGCCGGGGACCGGGCGCGCGTCGTCAGTTTCCAGGCCGGGGACGGCAGCGAGCCGCTGGTGGTCACGCCTCCGCACCTGGAGGTGATGCACCAGCGCCCGGAGGCTGGCGCCGTGTGGAGCGCCGCGCCGCTGCGGCTGGCGAGCGAGCCGTTCGACGAGCCCGGCGAGTTGCTCGTCCGGCTGCCCGGGGCCGCGTCGCTGCCCCCGCTCGAGCTGGTGACGCGGTCCGGCGGCGTGCTGTCGCTGGCACCGGACGGGAGGCAACGCGGCGGCACGGCCAGGTACCGGCTCGCGCGCATCGCCGACTCGATCGCCGAGTACAAGCAGGCCGAACTGCTGCTCGGTGAGACACCGCTGGTTCTCGTCCGGCCCAGGCAGCTTGCCACCGGCGTCGAGGACGGCGGCGGCCATTTGCTGCTGCGGGACGCCGTCGACGTCGACGGGCTGACCGCGGGCGTATACCTGGTCACCGCCCCGTGGCGGGGACCGCTGACGCTGCCGGTCGAGGACGGCCGCGTGAAGCTGCCGGAGGAGCTGCGGGAGGCCGGACCGGTTCGGGTGCTGCTGCAGGTAGAGGATCCGTGGGCGTTCACGGAGTGGCCGCGGTGGCCTTCCGGGCAGGCGTTCACCTGCGATCGGTGGGGGTCGTACGAGGCCGGGGACGAGGAGGAGACCGCCCTGGGGCGATTCCTCGTCGGGGAGGGGCCGCCGCCTGCACGTGCGTCCCGGCTCGAGCGGCTCTGGACGATCGTCGATCTCGCCGACGAACTGCAGGAATGCGGCGCGGCACCCTACATCGCCGGGCCGTGCGAACGGCTGCTGGCCGCCGAGCCGTCCGCCGCGCTGGCCGCGCTGCCATCGGCCGGTCTGCCCGCGGATCACGTCGTTCCCCTTCTGGTCGAGACGGGGATCGCGGCGGCGGCCGTCCGGACGGACGGACTCGTCTCGGAGCGGCGGCGGCTCAGGCAGCTGTGGTCGACGGCCCCGGTGGCCGCCACGCTGCTCGGCGCCGGAGGCGACGACTATTGGCGGGAGACGGCGCAGGACGTATGCGGCGACTCGGCCGAGTCGCTGCTGCGCGGGCTCGGCGATCCGTACGCGGAGGTGGGACGGTTCGGTCCGGAGTCCGCGCGGCTGGCGCACATGAGCGCGGAGCAGTTGGACGCCGTGTGGAGCGCGGCTCATGTCGTCCCGCAGGCACTGCTGGATCCCGATACCCGGCTGGCGGCGGCGCGGCGGCTGTTCGACGCGCGTCGCGCCCCGGTCGTCTCGTCGCTCGCCCGGCAGGCGGGCACGGTGCTGGCGGGGGTCCGAGACGTGCTCGGACCGCAGGGGCTCGGCGAACAGGTCGAGAGGCGCATGCCGGGGCGTTCGGCGGCGGACTGGCAACTGCTGCCCGCGGTGTCTATGGGGCTGGCGCTGGTGGCGCGCCTCGCGGCGCGGGGCGACGGGGAGGCCGTTCGCTGTGCCGATTCGATGCGCAAGTGGTGGGTGACGCTGGCCGGAGCGGCCCCCGAGCTGACCGGCGTTGACCTCGTCATAGCGGAACTGCTGGTGTCGGGAGCCGACCTTGGGGCCGGTCAGGCCGAGTCATCACAGAAAGTTGAGAATCTCTAGGATGGGCGTCTGACCTTCGATCTCGGTTGGGAAGGACGTGTGAGGTGGCTGAGCTGGCCATTGCGAGCGCGTTCATGCCGCAGTACGCCAAGCTGGAGCCCCAAGTGCGGCGGGGTGTCGAGGCGGCGTTCGCGAAGTTCGCCGAACACACGCATGCGGGGCTGCACCTGGAAAAGCTGCGGAACGCGCGGGATCCGCGGATCCGGACGATCCGGATCGACCAGTTCTGGCGCGGTGTCGTGCTGGCCCCGGAGCAGGGCGACACGTACTGCCTGCTGGCGGTGCTGGGGCACGACGACGCGATCGAGTACGCGCGGAGCCGGCGATTTTCGGTGAACCAGCGGCTCGGAGTGCTCGAGGTGCGGGACGAAACCGCGCTGGAGGAAATGTCGCCCGCGCTGAGGAAGGCCGCCGAAGGCACCGAAGAGCGGCTGTTCGAACACGTTCCCGACAAGGACCTCGTACAGCTGGGAATCGACCCGGAGCTGGTCCCGCTGGTACGGCTGCTGACCGCTGAGGCGCACCTGCAGGCGCTGGAGAAGCTGCTGCCAGATGCGCAGTACCTCGCGTTGCTGGCCCTGGCGCAAGGTATGAGCCCGCAGCAGGCCTGGGCGGAGATCGCGCAGTACCTACCGGAGGAGAACACGCCGAAGGAGGTCGACCCGGACGATCTGGTGACGGCGATGCGCCGAACTCCCGGGCAGATCGTATTCGTCAAGGGTCCCGAGGAACTCCGAGACATCTTGGCGCATCCTTTCGATACCTGGCGGATCTTCCTGCACCCGGTGCAGCGAAAGGTCGCGTTCAAGAGGTACAACGGCCCCGCGCAGGTGACCGGCGGGGCGGGAACGGGAAAGACGGTGACCGCGTTGCACCGGGCCCGGTTCCTCGCCGGGCGTGAGGGCGCCCGGATCCTGCTCACGACGTTCACGAAGAACCTTGCGGAGGCGCTGCGGCAGCAGCTGGAACTGCTGGTGGAAGACCCGGAGGTACGAGAGCGAATCCATGTGCGGAACGTGGACGCCGTGTCGTACGGGATCGTGGGACGGCATTACCGGCCCCTCTTGGCCAGCTCGGATTTCCTGGACGAGCTGTGGGACGAAGCGGCGGAGGGGACGCCGTTCTCGCCCGCGTTCCTGCGGCGCGAATGGGAGCAGATCGTCCTCGCGCAGGGACTGGGCAGCGAGGACGAGTACCTGGCCTGTACCAGGGCAGGGCGTGGTGTCCCGCTGGGAAAGGGACAGCGGACGGTGGTGTGGCGGGCTGTCCGGCACGTTACCGACAGGCTGACGGCAGCAGGCAAGTCGACGTTCCCACAGCTGGCGGACAAGGCCGCGGAGCTGCTGGACGGACCCGAATATGACCACGTGCTCGTCGACGAGGCGCAGGACATCCACCCGGCGCAGTGGCGGCTGTTGCGGCGACTGGCGGCGCCCGGGCCGGACGACCTGTTCATCGTCGGCGATCCCCACCAGCGGATCTACGACAGCCACGTGTCCCTCGCCGGCCTCGGCATCAACGTGCGTGGGCGCAGCACGAAACTCAAGCTGAACTACCGGACCACCCACGAGATCCTTCAGTGGGCTGTGCCGCTACTGGGATCGGCACCAGTGCAGGGGCTCGACGACTCGGCGGACACGCTGGACGGCTACCGCTCCCCCATGCACGGGCGCAGGCCGATCGTGCGGGAGTACGGAGACCCGCACGCGGAACTGGACGGACTTGTCGAACAGGTACGGGCGTGGATCGACGACGGGGTGGAGCCCGGATCGATCGGGATCGCGACACGGTTCGGGAAGGTCGTGCGGAACGTTGTCGAACAACTCGCCGACGCCGGTGTACCGGCGGAAGAAGTACCCGGTTCGGCAGGCCGCGTGCAGGTCGCGACCATGCACAAGATGAAGGGACTGGAGTTCCGCTGTATCGCCGTGGTGGGCGCGGACGAAGGCTCCTTGCCGCTCCTTCGTGCGCTCACGCCGGAGGATGAGGATCCGAAGGCGCACGCGCAGGACGTCCAGAAGGAGCGGTGCCTGCTGTTCGTGGCGTGCACGCGCGCGCGGGACCACCTGTACGTGTCTTATGCGGCGAAGCCGAGTCCTTTCCTGCCTAGTCCAGCTCGGTGAGGAGGGCCTGCAGGGAGAGGGCCTGAGGGTCTTCTTCGCCGTTGGTCTTGCGGACGTCCTCTAGGAGCGCGGCCAGTTCGTCCTTGCCGGTGGCGGTCCGGCCGATGGCGAGCTTGAGGCGCGCGATGCGTTCGCGGATGCGGAAGGCGAGGTCGCCGGACGGCCCGACGTCGTCCGCGAGGTCCTCCAGGCGGGCGAGGGCGGTCGCGGACGCGCCGAGCTGGGCCTGGCAGACGGCCTCGAGCTCGCGGCAGTGCAGCACCTCGGGGGCGTCCGGGCCGTACCACTCGGTGAGGAGGCCGGCGGCGGCGCGGTAGGCGTGGGCGGCGCGGCGGTAGTCGCCGCCGCTGTAGAGGACGTCGGCGAGGTCGCGGCGGAGGCTCACGTACTCGGCGTCGTCGTCGCCGAGGGCGAGGCGCGCGGGTTCGGTGAGGCCGGAGAGGACCTCCGCGGCCTGCGTGTAGCGGCCCTCGCCCGCGAGGGTCTCGGCCTCCGTCCGGGCCCGGACGACCTCGCTGCGGGTGGGCAGCTCGACGGGTTCCTCGACGCGGGGCGGGGCCGCGGCGACCTTGATGCGGCTGACGGCGTGCGCGTAGAGGTGCGCGGGCGGGGACGTGACGACGCCCGGCAGCGGTTCGAGGGTGGAGACGAACTGCAGGAGTCGTCGGTAGACGTGTTCGGCGTCTCTTGGGCGGTCGCCGGGTTGCTTGGCGAGAAGTTCAAGGACGAGAGTGTCGAGCCCAGGCGGAATGTCGGGACGCAGTACGCGGGGTGGGGTCGGGTCTTCGGTCTCGTGGCGACGCGTCACCTCGTATGGGGTCGCTCCCTCGAACACTTGGCGTCCGGTGAGCATTTCGTAGAGGACGCACCCGAGGGAGTACAGGTCGCTCTGCGGGCTCGGCGCTCCGTAGACCTGCTCCATGGCCGTGTAGCCGGGCGTGTGGGGCGCGCCGAGGCCGGTGGTGGTGCGGCGCACGTCGTCGGGTCCGAGGCCGACCGCCGCACCGAAGTCGAGGACCTTCACCGAGCCGTCCGGGCACAGCATGAGGTTGCCGGGTTTGAGGTCGCGGTGGACGAGCGGGCGCCGGTGGGCGACGCTCAGCACCGCGCAGACCTGCGCGGCGATCAGGGCCGCCCACGGGACCGGCAGCCGCTCGTGGGCGTCGACGACGTCGGCGAGCGTGAGGCCCTCGACGTACTGCATCACCAGGTAGAAGCAGTGGCCGCGGTCGGCGTCGCGGTGCCGCCCGAAGTCGTACACGGTCGGGACGCCGGGGTGCTCGAACCAGGCGGTGCTGCGCGCCTCCTGCTCGAACCGTCCGGCCAGGACCTCGTCGTCGACGACGGTGAACTTGATCGCGAGCCGCCGGTCGAGGAACCGGTCGTAGGCCCGCCAGACCTCGCCCATGCCGCCGCGCCCGATCGCCTGGTCCAGCTCGTACCGATCGCGTTCTCCGAGGAGATCGCCGCGCCGCACTCCCACCTCCTCCGTCCGGTCTCGTGTGCGTAGGGTACCGACGTCCGGGCGGGGTCAGAGGCCGCGGCGACCGTCGGCCCAGTGGATCCGCGTGTGGACGGACCACCGGTGCCGCCGGTCGCCGCCGCGCCGGCCGACGGGGCGTGGCCGTCAGGCGCGGGGGCGGAGGGTTCCGGCGCCGAGCCCTTCGAGGCCGAGGGTGAGGACCTGGTCGCCGGCCTCCTGGGCGGTGCGCAGGGCTTCCTCCAGGTCGGTGAGGCGGCGGAACGCCTCGCCGTATCCGGCCTGCTCGTCGAGGGTGAGGCGGGGCAGCCGGGCGCGGCGGACGTCGAACCGGGCGGACGACGTGGAGCTGCGCAGGCTCGCGCCCCGGGCGCCCAGCCGCAGCCAGCCCGCGACGAAGTCGGGGTCGCTGCGGGCGGGGTCGACGCGGACGATCGTCAGGCCGGGCCCGAGGACCGGGCCGTCCTCGGGGGCGACGCGCGCGATCGGGTGGCGGGCGATCTGGGAGACGACGATGTCGCGGGCCCGGATCCGGACGTGGTCCTCGTCGGGCGCCGCGGACCCGGTCGGGCCCCGGCCGCGGGCGGCGTCCTCGAGCGTGAGGACGGGCACGGTGCCCTCGTCCATCCGGATGCGGGGCGACACGCGCAGGATCTGCAGGACGCCGGCCTTCGCCAGCTCGCCGATCGTCGTCATCGCGGGCTCCTCGCCGCCGCGCGCCTGCTTCAGCAGCTCCAGCGCGGTGACGGCCCGGGGCAGCGCGGCGGCGGCGCTCTCGAGCCGCTCGCGTTCGCGGGTGAAGGCGCCCCCGGCGGACGGCGCGGTGCGCTGCGGCAGGTGCCGCGCGGGGTTGAGGTCGACCTCGTCGTCGAGCAGGTCGATGATGCGGACGACGGTCGCGGCGCCGCGCTGCGGGCGGCCGTCGAGGTAGCGGCTCCACGCGTCCACCGCGGCCTCGTGGTACGCGTCGGGCTCGGCGGACACGTCCGCCATGAGGACGTCGTCGGCGGGCTGGTCCCCGGGGGCGGGGCGGCGCAGCACCCAGACGGAGACCGCGACGGCCATGTTCGGGACGGCGCCCGCGGGCAGCCCGACGACGGCGCGCAGCGCGCCCCGGCGCAGCAGCTCGGCGCGGATGCGGCGGCCCGAGCGGCGGGCGGCCACGGCGGGCGGCACCAGCATCACGACGAGGCCGCCCGGCGCGGCGTGCGCGAGGCCGTGCTGCAGCCAGGCGAGCTCCGACTCCATGCGGGGCGGCAGCCCGTACTCCCACCGGGGATCGCCGGTCAGCTCCTCGTATCCCCAGTTGCGGTCGTTGAACGGGGGGTTCGTGACGACGAGGTCGGCGGCGCGTCCCGCGAACGCGTCGTCGCGCAGGGAGTCGCCCGGACGGACCTCGGCCGGGGCACCGCGCAGTGCGAGCTGTACCGCGGTCATGCGCGCGGTCGTCTCGTCTATCTCCTGGCCGAGGAGCTCTTGCACGTTCTTGTAGACGTCTTGCGCGGCGGTCAAGAACGCACCCGTGCCGCAGGCTGGGTCCAGGACGGTGCGTGGGGTTTCCGTCGCGAAGTCGAGCATCAGGCGGACGACCGGTTCGGGCGTCATGTACACGCGGCGGCTGTGGTGCTCCAGGTAGCGCGTGCGCAGGAACTCGAAGGCGTCCGCGGTGCCCAGTTCGTCGGCGAGCCCGGCGAGCGCGCGCGCGGGCGAGACGTGCGCGGCGACGTCGAAGGAGGCGGGGAGCCGGTCGGTGTGCGCGCGGACGGCGGCGGCGAGGGCCTCGCCGGCGCGGTCGTCCGGGTGGGCGGACAGGTCGTTCCGGAGGGCGGGGTCCGCGTGCAGGGCGAGCAGGAACGCCCCGGCGAACGTCATGACGTCGGACAGCTCGACGTCGCCGGCCGCGGCCTGCCGGAGGGTCTGCCAGACGCGCTCGCGCAGCGGCGGGTCGGCCAGCTTGCCCTGGTCGCGCAGCCAGATCTCGATCTGGCCGAGCGAGAACGTCGGGCTGGTGGCCGTGCCGCCGACCGGCTGCGGGAAGTCGTCGTGCCGGCGCCGCCAGTTGCTCACCGCCGCGCGCCCCACCCCCGCCAATCGGGCGATGTCGGCAGCGGTCACGGTCGCATCGTTCGACACACCAGCTCTCCTTACAGCCGACGTTCAGGCGGCGTTCAGTGATCACACCCTAGCGGTACCGGCCCGTCGAGCCGGTTGACCTGGTTCACGGTATCGCGGATCCACATCCGAGGGAGTGAACGCACGGGCGGCATTTCGATGGTTGATTGCGTTCACATAGCTACTGTGCTTTGATGTGAACATCAGACACCGCACCGGACGAGCGCGGAGCCACTCGCGGACACCCAGGTGCCGCCGAGAAGTTCGGAGAGAGACCATGAACCCCGGCCACGGAAACCCCGCACCCCGTCCGCAGCACGCGGGCGCGCACGGCCCGCATCACCTGCCCCCTCCGCCCGGCTACCCGGCGGCGCCCCCGCCCAAGCAGCGCGGCAAGGGCTGCCTCTACGCGGTCGTCGGCGGTGTCGCGGCCCTGTTCCTGATGGGCGCCTGCGGGGCGATCGTCGCCACCGCGTCCGACCCGGCGGCGACGTCGTCCGGCACGGAGACCGGAGGCGGGGCCGGGACGGGCGGCGAGCAGGCCGCCGCCGGCGGTGCGGGCGCCGAGAAGAGCGCGGGGCCCGAGAACGGCAAGGGAAAGGGGAAGGAGAAGGTCGCCGACGGGATCGGGCGCGAGTACAGGGACGGCAAGTTCGCCTTCACCGTCACCAAGGTGAAGAAGGGCGTCGCGCGGGTCGGGAACGAGTACGCGGGCTCGGAGGCACAGGGCCAGTACGTCCTCGTCCACGTCACCGTCGAGAACATCGGCGACGAGGCCCGCATGTTCGACGGGACGAACCAGACGCTCATCGACACCCGGGGGCGCGAGTTCGAGGCCGACACCGAGGCGGCCATCTGGAGCAACCAGGACACGAGGTCGTTCCTGGAGCAGATCAACCCCGGGAACTCGGTGAAGGGCGTCGTCATCTTCGACGTCCCGAAGAACGTGAAGCTCAAGGCCATCGAACTCCACGACTCGATGTTCTCCGGCGGCGTCACCGTCCCCCTCGGCGGCCGCTGACCCGCCGGGGCGGGTTCGGCCGCTGCCGGGAAGGTCGCCGGGACAACCGTGAAGTATCGCCGGACGTCCCACACAGACCGCTTGCGAAGATCGTCACCACGGTGGACGCGGGCGCGGGTGAGGCTGCGTTGAAGGGATGCGAGGGCGTACGTGACCGATGAGGCCATGACGCGGGAGCGGATCGGGCACCTGTACGACTATCTGGGGGCGCTCGCGCAGGAGGTGTACGCCAAGCCCGTCCGGCACCTGGGGGACCACGAGCCGCAGGTGGCGCCGGACGACCTGCCGGATCATCGGGCGGTGCGGCTGGTGTCCCCGGACGGGGACGGGACCGGGGAGGCGTGGCTGCGGGTCGGCAAGACGCCGAAGCCGAAACCGCCCGCGTACCCGCCGGAGATCGCCGGGCTGCTGAGCGGGGTGGGCCGCGACGACCCCGGCGTCCCGCCGGAGCTGCCGGACGACCTCGCGGAACGGGCCGGCGAGGACGCCGCCGGCTCCGCGCGGGCGGCCCTGGCCGCGTGGCGCGCGGACGTGTGGGAGCCGTGGGCGGAGGCGGCCCGCGCCGCGCTCGCCGCCCGGGACCTGTACGAAACGCTTTTCCGGCTGCGGCAGCGGATGCGCGCCGACGAGGCCACGCACGAACTGGTGTGGGGGCACGGGATCCTGGGCTGGCACCACGGCGGGCACCGGATCTGCCATCCCCTGCTGGTCACGCGGACGCGGGTGGCGTTCGACGCGGCGTCCGGCGAGATCGCGATCGTGGCCGACGGGCCGACCGCCCTGGAGCTGGACTGCCTGCAGGGCCTCGGCGTCCCGGGGCTGGACCGGCTCGCCCCGATCGCCGAGGAGCTGCGGGCGGCGCCCGTCGACCCGTGGGCGCCCGACGAGGTGCGTCCCCTCTACCGGCGGCTCCTCGCCCCGCTCGGGCTGGACGCCCGCCTCGACGACGGGCCCGCGGCCCCGGAGATCGGCCCGACCCCGGTCATGGCCGGGACGTGGCGGCTGTTCGTCCGCAAACGTCCCGTGATGTTCCCGCGCTTCTTCGAGCGGCTGAAGCGGACGGTCACCGAGGGCGGGCGGCTGCCCGCGCCGATGGTCGCGCTCGCGACCGGCGACGACGCGTCGGCGGGCGTCCCCGCGGACGAGTGGGCGCCGGTCGCCGAGCGGCTGCTGCTGCCGCTCGCCGCGAACGACGAGCAGGAGCAGATCGCCCGCAAGCTCGCGTCGCACAGCGGCGTCACCGTCCAGGGCCCGCCCGGCACCGGCAAGAGCCACACCATCGCGAACCTGGTGTCGCACCTGGTCGCGCACGGCAAGCGGGTGCTGGTCACCGCGCACAAGGACCAGGCGCTCGCCGTCCTGCGCGACAAGATCCCCGACGAGTTGCGGGACCTGTCGCTGGCGGTGCTCGGGTCGTCGTCGGCCGACCTGACCGCGCTGCAGCAGTCCGTCC
The DNA here is from genome assembly GCF_040679555.1 of Spirillospora sp. NPDC052242. Taxonomy (NCBI): domain Bacteria; kingdom Bacillati; phylum Actinomycetota; class Actinomycetes; order Streptosporangiales; family Thermomonosporaceae; genus Spirillospora; species Spirillospora sp. NPDC052242. Next base: position 45,184 of record NZ_JBFAUZ010000028.1, on the reverse strand, counting down.
AGGCGATCACGGGGACGGCCGACGGCATCGACGAGGAGCGGGAGCGGCGCGCCACGGAGGCGCTGCGGGAACGGCTCGACACGGTGACGGGCGAGGTGCTGACGCTGCGCAAGCGGCTGCGGACGTCGCTGGAGCGGGAACGGGAGACGCTCGAGATCGACGGCTTCCCGCGGCCCGCCGCCGAGGTCGCCGACCGGCTCGCCCGGCGGCAGGACGAGCTCGACCGGATCCCCGACCCGCTGCCCGCCGGGTCGGAGCCGCCGCTGGACGCCGAGGAGCTCGCCGAGCTCTACGCGCTGGCCGGGGAGATCGGCGAGCGCGACGCCCGCGACGCGATGCTCGACCTGCCGCCCGCCGACCGGCTCCCGCCGGGCGGGCACCTCGCGGAACGCTGGGCGGAGCTGCGGCGGCTCGCGGAGGTCCTCGCCGGGTACCGCGACTACGTCGCCGACCCGGCCGTCCTCGACGCCGCCGGGGAGCCCGCGCTGGCGCGGCTCGCCGAACGCTGTGGACAGGCCGCCCACGCCCTCGGTGACCTGCAGGAACCGTGGTTGCAGCGGCTGCGCGACCAGGTCGTCCAGTCCCCGCAGTGGCGCGGGCTCTGGGAGGGGCACGCGCAGCGGCTCGGCGCGGACGCCGCCGAATGCGCCCGGCTGCGCGCGGCGACGGCGGGCGCGGCCGTCGAGCTGCCGCCGGGCCCGCCCGGCGAGACGCTCGCGCTGCTGGAACAGGCGCGGACCCGGTTCGCCCAGGGCAAGAAGGTGTCCGGGCTGACGCAGCGGTCGCTGGCGCAGTTCCTCAAGGGCACCGTGCTGGACGGCGAGACGCCGCGCACCGCCGCGGACGTCGAGCGCGTCATCGCGTTCGTGGAGCTGCGGCGCCGCCGGGAGAGCGCGGTGCGGCTCTGGCGGGACGAGCTCGTCGCGGCGCTCGGCGCGCCCGAGCCCGTCGGCGGCGCCGCCGTCGAGATCTGGATCGACGCGCGGGTCCAGCAGATCTCCACCGCGCTGGCCTGGGAGTTCGGCGAGTGGCCGCGGCTGCGCGCCGAACTGTGCGCGATCGTGGCGCCCGACGCCGTCCCGCACCGGCCGTCCCCCGACGACCTGCACCGGCTCGCCTCGGTGCTCGGCGGCCTGCGGGCGCGGACGCGGCAGCGAGCCGTCCAGGCCGAGCTGGACGCCCTCGCCGCGCACGTGTCGGACGCGCGCGGGCGTCCGGGGGCGAGCCCGCTGTGGACCGACCTCGCGAACGCCGTGCGGCAGCGCGACCGGGGCGTCTGGGACGCCGCGCTGGCCGGCGCCGCCCGGCTCGCGGCGCTCCGGCCGCGGGTCGCCCGGCTGACCGGGCTGCACGACCGGCTGGCGGCGGCCGCGCCGCAGTGGGCACGCCGCATCCGGGAGACCGGCGGGGACGCCGCCGCGTGCGGCGACCCGGCCCGGCTCGGCGAACTGTGGGAGTGGCGGCGCGCCGAGACGTGGCTGCGCGCGATCATCGACGCGGACGATCTCGGCGACGTCCAGCGGCGCCTCGACGCGGCGCAGGAGGAGCAGCGGCGGGTCACGCTGGAGCTGACCCGCCGGTCGGCGTGGCTCGCCATGAAGGGCAACCTCGGCGCCGACCGGCGCCGCGCGCTGGTCGGCTGGCTGCAGACCCTCCGCAAGATCGGCAAGGGCACCGGGGCGAGCGCGGGCAAGTGGCGCGCGGAGGCGCAGCGGCTGATGCCGGAGGCGATGGGCGCCGTCCCGGTGTGGATCATGCCGTACTACCGGGTGGCGGAGTCGTTCGATCCGGCGGTCGCCCCGCCGTTCGACGTCGTCGTCATCGACGAGAGCAGCCAGTGCGACGTGTTCGCGCTCGGCCTGCTCGGCCTCGGCCGCAAGGTGGTCGTGGTCGGCGACGACAAGCAGATCAGCCCGTCCGCCGTCGGGATCCGCCGCGACCGGGTGGACGAGCTGATCCGCACCCACCTGCCGACGCTGCCGAACTCGATGCTGCTCGACATGGAGTCGAGCCTGTACGACGCGGCGACCCGGCTGTTCCCCGGGGTCGTCCGGCTGCGGGAGCACTTCCGCTGCCTGCCGCGCATCATCGAGTTCTCCTCGCAGCACTACTACGGCGGGGAGATCCAGCCGTTGAGGGAGGAATCGGACGTCCGGCTGCCCGGGCCCGCCGTGCGGGCCGTGCACGTCCCGGACGGCGTCCGGCGGGACCTGCCGATCGGCAACGTCAACGAGGCGGAGGCGAACGCCCTCATCGACCAGGTCGTCCAGTGCTGCGCCGACCCCGCCTACGACGGCCGGACGATGGGCGTCATCTCGCTGCTGAGCAGCAGCAGGCAGGCCCAGTACATCGAGCGGCGGCTCATGGACAAGCTCGGCCCGGAGGAGTACGAGCGCCGCGGACTCCGCTGCGGCGACTCCTACAGCTTCCAGGGGGACGAACGGGACGTCGTGTTCATCAGCGTCGTCGCCGACTCCGCGCGCGCGCCGTTCACGTCCCGCCAGTACGAGCAGCGCGTCAACGTCGCCGCCAGCCGCGCCCGCGACCAGATGTGGGTGTTCCACAGCGTGCTGCCGAACGATCTGAATCCCGATGACCAGCGGGCGGCGCTCGTCCGGTACGCGTCCGACGGAGTGCGGTCCACGGACCTGGCCGCCGACCTGGAGTCGCGCTGCGAGTCCGACTTCGAGCGGCGCGTCCTGCGCATGCTGCTGGCCCGCGACTACCTGGTCACCCCGCAGCACCGGGTCGGCAACCTGCGGATCGACCTCGTCGTCCGGGGCGGCGGGCGCAAGCTCGCCGTCGAATGCGACGGGGACAGGTTCCACGGCCCCGACCAGTGGGAGGACGACCTGCGCCGGCAGACCGTCCTCGAACGTCTCGGCTGGCGGTTCTGGCGGGTGCGCGGCAGCGTCTTCTACCGCGATCCCGAATCCGCGATGTCGGAGCTGTGGCCGCTGCTCGACGAACTCGGCATCACGCCGGGCCGGGAGCACGCCGAGGAGGCGGTCGCCCGGCACGGGAGCCCCGCGGTCACGGGCGACGCGCCGCCGGACGTCCCGCGCCCTGCGGCGGACGACGCCGTCCCGCCGGGGGCCGGAATCGACACGCGACCGGACACCTCGGACGTCCCGACCGGGGCCGACGCGACCCGACCGGCCGTCCTGCACACGACACAACCGGACCTCCGCTCCACCGCCCTTCGACCGGCGGTCGACGACACGGCCCCGGCACAGCCCGACGTCCCACGCACCACACTCCCCGAACCGGCGGCGGGGGACACGAACCCGGCCGAGGCTCACCCGCCCACGAGCACCCCGGCACGGCCGGACGTCCGTCCCGCCGCACCCCGCCGACCGGCGGCGGACGGCACGGATGGCGGACCGTCCGGGCAGGGCGAGGGGGCGGCCCGGCCGAGCACCGAGGGGCGGTCGGACGTGGAGGCGCGGACGCTCGAGTTCCTGCAGCTCGCGGGCGCGTCCGGCACCATGGGGGACGCGGGGCCGGCGGAGGCTCCCGTGGCCGGGCGGCGGAGCACCGGGGAGCAGGTCCGGGCGTGGGCGCGGGCGAACGGGCGGCACGTCGGCTCCCGCGGCCGGATCGCCAAGGCGATCGTCGACGACTACAACTGGGAGCACCCGGACGCGCCCTATGATCCCGACCGGTGAGGCGTCCACACCGACTTCTCGGAATCGATGGTTGATTGGGTTCACGCGTGCTGTAATGGTCGTGGTCATCCCCTAGCGCTGGAGCGGACATGCCCTTCGGAAACTGGACGCCGCACGAGGAGCTGAGCGGCGATCCCGGCGTCATCCGGCTCTCGGCGAGCCTGCTCGACCGCGACGACCGGCACTGCCGCGACTTCGCCGCGCTCAAGGCCCGGCCGCGGGTGTGGCCGCGCAAGCGGGGGGCGCGGCGGTACGCGCCGTGGGAGACGTTCCCGCTCGGGCTCGTGATGGACGCCCTGAACCTGACCGAGTTCCGGCACGTCCCCGCGGAGGAGGCGATCGAGCAGGCGCTCGGGCGGGCGCGGTCGGCGGTGCATCCGGGCGTCGCGGTGTGGGTGCGGCACGCGTTCGACGCGTACCTGCGGGCGGCCGAGTGGATCGCCGACGACCTCGAGGCCGAGGGCGTCGCGGTGCGTCCGGAGCCGCTGCCGCGGGTCGTCCAGGCGGAGTCGCCCGCGGAGCTGCGGGTGCTCACCGCGTGGGGACGCTGGTACGCGTCGTCCGACGGCGCCGTGCGGGAGTTCCGGCGGCTCCGGGTGGGGCGGCCCGGCGAGCGCGACGCGCCGTCGAACGACGCGCTCGCGTTCGTCGCGGCGGCGGGGCTGCGCGCGGAGAGCGACGTCTACCGGGACCTGCCGGTCGAGGTGGTCCCGGACGAGGTCGCACCGGAGCGCGTCCGGCTGGTCGAGGTCGTCCTCACGGGCGACGTGCCGCCGCGGGTGCTCGTGGACGCGCCGCCCGCCGAGATCCGCCGCGTGTACCGGGAGCGCACCAGGCCGATCGTCACCGACATCGCGTTCGGCACGGGCACCCGGCCGGGGTCGGACTGCGGCGAGTGCAAGGCGCTGCCGACGTGCGGCGCGGTGCCGGACGTCCCGGGCCTGCTCGGCCTCGAGGGGCGGGGCACGCACCGCCGCACCTGGTCGGTGACGACCGGCCGCCAGTACCTGGTGTGCCCCGCGCAGGCGCACCTGCGGGAGCTGCACGTCCCCGCCGCGCAGCGTTCGGACGGGACGGCGGCGCGGCGGGGCCGCGCGGTGCACCGGTGGCTCGAGCTCGCGCACGGCCGCGCCGGCGCGCCCGCGTGCACCCCGGACGACCTGCCCGACCCGGCGAGCGGGCTCGGCATCGCCGCGGGCGTCCTGACGCCCGAGGAGTACGCGGACGCCCACCCGTACCTGGCGGCGCACGTGGACGTGTGCCCGCTGCGCGAACCGTCCACGGACGTCCGGCCGGAACCGGCGGTCGCCGCGCACGACACCGACGCGGACGTCGTGGTCATCGCCCACCCCGACCTGATCCGCACCACGGGCGGCACCGTCGTGTACCGGGAGCAGAAGACGACGCAGGGCGCTCCCCCGGCCGGGGACGCCCCGACGGTCTTCACCCTCGTGCCCCAGCTGGCGCTGGCCGTCCTGCTGATGAAGCACGGCGTCCTCGGCGGCGACGGCGGCGGGATCGTCGAGCTGGAGACGATGACGCCGTCGGGCGCCGAGGTGCTGCGGTTCGACGTGTGGGACCCGGACGTCCGGCAGGCCGCCCGCGAGGTGATCACCTCGATGACCGCCCGCTGGCACGCCGACGAGTCCTTCCGCCCGCTGCCCGGCCCGTGGTGCGGCGGCTGCCCGGTCGCCGACTGGTGCCCGGACCGCGCGTCGAACGACCCCGGCGCCCCCATCGTGGTGGACGGCGTCCGCATCGACCCGCTCACCGGCGAGGTCCTCGGCACCGCGCTCACCGGCCGCGCCGCCGCCGTCGCCGAAGGCGTCACCGACCCGTCCGAAGAACCCCCGCCGTTCTGACCCCATTTAGGGGAAGACCGAAACCAGAATCAAGCATGTCCGTAATACGCCTTTTCCTTCTACATCGGCGACAACTCTCTACGATCAACGACAGTGCGCCGGGCCGCATGAAAACCTGCGCACGCCGATGAATTGATCAACAGGATCCCTCTTGGAAAGGTTGCCGGATGACCAAGCATGCCGACCCCAAGCGCATTGCACAGCACGCGGATGACTTGGACAGAGATGTCATCCCCCTAATAAAAAAGGCCGGAGACACACTCAATAAGGACGGCACGTACAACCTGGAGGGCGGGGACTTCAGCCCAGCATGCCTAACCATCGCAGGCGCCTATCCGATCAGCGTCCAATTCGCCTTTGAAGACATCAAGATGCTGATGTCCACCGCCAAGGACTACGCCGCGAAAATCGATAAGACGGCCGAGAACTATCGCAACTCCGAGTTGCACAATATTTCCGGAAAATAACGACCTTATGGCGGAGGAGGGCTGAATGGGCAATCGAGACGGCGCCCCCGGCGGCGAGCAGTCGGCCGGGGAGGGCCCCCAGCAACCGGGCGACCAAGGCACCGCACCACCCGCCGGGGAGGGCCCCCAACAACCAGGCGAGCAAGGCACCCCGCCTCCTGCCGGTGAGGGCCCCCAACAACCAGGCGAGCAAGGCACCCCGCCTCCTGCCGGTGAGGGCCCCCAACAACCAGGCGAGCAAGGAACCCCGCCTCCTGCCGG
>NZ_JBFAUZ010000028.1:0-38827 GCF_040679555.1 Spirillospora sp. NPDC052242 | reverse complement strand
GTGAGGGACCTCAACAACCGGGCGAGCAAGGAACCCCTCCACCCGACCGTCAAAGCGGCCAGCAATCGGGCGACCGAGGCACCCCCCACACGCCCGAGTCACAGCGGGCCCATTCGAGCGGGCTCAAGCGCGGCGCCGGGGCGGGCGCTCTCGCCGGTGGCGGCGCCCTGATCGCCGGGGCCACGGGCGGATCGGTGGTGGGGACCGCCGAAAGCATGATGCAGATCGCCACCGCCATGGCCACGGCCGCGAGCGTGCCGCTGCCGCCGGCATTGACGATCGTCTTCATGTACAAGCAGTGCACGGGCAAGCCGAGCAAGCTGGAGAAGTGCGCGCAGGACTGGGCCGACACCGCGAAAGAACTGCATCAGGCCGCCCAGAACATCAGGGAACTCGCCGAGGCGATCCCCGGCGAAGCGTGGACCATGGACGACCGTCCCCTCTATGAAAGCCAGGTCCGAGACTTCGGGGCACAACTCGACACGCTGGGAACCTATTGCACCGCCGTTCAGACGGCGATCATGGTCGTGGCGTGGGCACTGTTCACCTACGCGGTCTTCGCCATGGGGATGGCCGTCTATCTCGGCACTCTCGCCGCCGTGGCGGCCGTCGCCGCGGCCGCTGCGGCGACCGGCGTGGGCGCGCCTGCCGCCGCCGCAACCTATGCCAAGTGTCTTGCGCTCGTGACAGTCGGAATCAAGGTGACCACCGTGGCAAGCGGCATCCTCGTCGCGGTGGGCACGGGGGCGGCCGCGGTCCTGCTCGGCGGGGCATACATCACGACGAACTCGCAAGAGGGCAATGGTGCCCACAACGCCTCCGCCGCCTTCAACAAGGCGCTGGCGACAGGTGCTGCAGGCGCTGCGGCCAACATCACGGAGGGACTCGCCAACTCCGGCTTGAACTTCGTGACGAGGTCCGGGCTGGTGCCCACCGGGAACATCGACCTGGACGCCGACCGCGGCATCGACAAGACGTGGAATCTCGGGGTCGGCGGCAAGGTGACGAGCGCCGGTGGGGTACTCGAGGGCGAGGGCGGCTACCACGCCAAGATCAAGGACGGAGACTTTCAGGGGCAGGACGTCGAACTCAAGGCAAAGGTGGGCGACCCGAACAGTTGGGGCGCCGGAACCGTCGGCGGAAAGCTGGAGTGGAACGAGAAGGAGAGCCTCGAGAACAAAACCTTTATGGGCGGCGTGGAGAGCCCGAAAACAGGAGTGAAGGCCGAGTACGAAGGCAACTTCAACGACAAGAACGATTACAGCGACAAGTACAATGTCAACTCACCGGTGTTCAACCGGTTCGACGGGAGCATCAACAAAAAACCTGAAGACGAGACGCCGCCATGGGACAAGAACCTGTGAACGCGTGATCTCGGCTCTGCCGCCGAGGCACCGGGCCGTGGCGATGGCGGTGCCGACAACGGTCAGGAGCCGGCCCGGCGCCCCATATCCTTCTTGTGCCAGGCGATGTACTCCTCCTGGTAACGCATGTAGTCGGCGTGTATGCTCTCGTAGCCGGGATACGGGGTGGAGCCGAGACCGAGCGGTTCGGGTGCCCGGTAGGAGGCGCCGCCGGAGACGGCCTGCAAACGCTCGTCCATTCCCGACGCGATCAGTTGCGCGGCGATCAGAGCTTTGTGCCGGCGCGGAACATCGCCTGTGAAGTAGAGCCTGGAGTGGACGCCCCGGCTCCTCCCCCATACGGTTCCGTCGGCTCCGATGATGCGCATGGTGTCAATGTCCGTTTCACCGCCGTCTTCGAGCGCCTGCACCGCGGCGGACGTCCAGTCTGCCCGCATGGCGATGCTCCCCAGCACACCGCCACCCGCGTCGCGCAACTGCCCTCCGCCGCCGATCAGCGTCATCCCATCGGAGTCGACCGGACCGTTCAGCATTTCCAGCCGCCTGTAGTGGTCATTGGTCAGGTGGCCGATCACCCGACCGTCCGGGGAAACGACGGTGCTGCGCGGTGAGCAGCCGTTTCCTGGGAGCTTGGCGGCACGGTCGATAAAGAAAAGCGTCGAGTTCTGGACGTCTGAGACCCGGAGCGTTACGCGCGGCACGTGGTGCTTTTCGACGGGAACCCCGGTGGTCGGAGAGAATGCGCTCTTGAAACGTCTGAGAACGCCTAGTTCCGGTACCTCATCGATGACGACCGGCGCCGCGTCCACCAGGACGTCCCCACCCGTCGGAGTCGCCAGGCGGTAGTGCAGGTCGTTCGAGAGGAATAGCAACTCCAGTTCGGGAGCGTCGTACACGTTGGGCACCATGGCGGCCGCACCTCCACGCCGGTTCCACTCGGCCTCGGCATCTTGCGTTAAGATACCGCACCACGCCTTCCGTTCATCGCAGGACGCGGGATGTTCAACAAAGGTCGACGACGAGGCGCCGCCTTGGAACAGGAACTTGTGAGCGAATCGTCCGGCAGAACGAACGGCACCGCCGGGCGCGTGAACGCTTATCGCAAGTTCCGCCATCGCCGCCACATAGAGTTTACGGCCCTTCACCGCCTCGCTTTCCGGTCCGCTTCGTAGCGTTCAATGAATTGCTCCTGATACCTCATATATGAGGAGTGTACGTCTCTGTAGCCAGGATACAGTTCGCGGCCTGGTTCGAGCGCGCGTGGAGCGATTCGGGAGGCACCGTCGACGGCCAACGATGGTTTTCGAGTCACCCGATGACCCTCAGAACAAATGAAACGTCATTCCGGTCACCCGAAACCTCAAGCTCCGGCCTGGTGACCCCGGACACCGGCCGCGCCTCCACAGGGCACTGAAGACCATGACGCGACGGGTCTCGAGCTGGCGCCTTGCACGGGTTCACCGCATCGCGGCCGCCGTCAGGTGGCTCCGGCGGCTCGCTTTCTGATTCCCTGCTTGCGCTTCCTGTACTGCCCGATGAATTCTTCCTGGTAGCTCAGGTAAGACCTGTGGACGTCGCGGTAGCCCGGATATGGCTCGTGGCCGGGTTCGAGCGGTTCGGGAGGCGTGAAGGACGGGATGAAGCGCGCGAACGGCTCGACGTGCAGGCGTTCGTCCAGCTCTCTGTAGAGCATGAAGGCGACAAGAAGGGTTTTGAGCCGGGGCGGAACGTTCGGAGCATGCTGGAATACCGGCTCTTTCATTCCGATGATCTTCGCCCATACCGTTCCGTCGTTGCCCACCAGACGGATCGATTCGACGCCGTCGTAGTCCTCGAGCCGCATCGGCTTCGCGACTCCGCATGCCAGGCTCCTCGTCGCGAGTCGACGTCGCGGGGAGGATACACCGCATGGAAGGATCGCCCGTTTGCTCCCCGCAAAGGCGATCGGCGAACGGGCGATGCCTTCGGACGCGACTACGCCTCCCCATTCTGGACACCCGAAATGGAGGAGTCGCGGGCAGGAACGCATCGAAAGCGGCGCCGGACGGGTTCGGGGGTCAGAAGCCCATGTCGGCGCCTCGGCCGATGTTGCGGGCTCGGCGGTTCATCTCCTCCTTGTACCACTCGATGAACTCCTCCTGGTGGCTCATGTAGGACGCGTGGGCGTCCGAGTGGCCGGGGTACGGTTCGGCGCCCGGGTCGAGGGGGGACGGGGGCGAGTAGGAGGAGGTGGCGATGGACGTGTGGAGGCGTTCGTCGAGGGCGGTGGCGATGACGTGGGCGGCGAGGAGGATGCGGATCTGGTGCTGGGCGGACGGGTTGACCTGGGTGGCCGGGCCGGACACGAGGCGGCGGGCCCACAGCGTCCCGTCGGGGCCGAGGTAGCGGACGGCGTCGGACGCGGGGTCCTGCGGGGCGTTCGGGTCGGCGGACGGGGGCAGCGCCATCCGGACGACGACGTCGCACAGCACCTGGTGGTTCGGGTCGCGCAGGTGGGCGCGGCCTGCGACGAGGGTGAGGCCGTCGGTGTCGAGGGGGCCGGCGGGCGGGTCGAGGGCCGCGCGGTGCTCGTTGGTGAGGTGCCCGATCGGACGTCCGTCGGGGGCGACGACGGCGTAGTGCGGCGGGCAGACGTTGCCCGCGAGCTTGTCCGGGCGGTCGACGAAGAAGAGGGTCGAGTTCTGGGCGTCCGAAACCCGGAGGGTGACGCGCGGGACGTGGTGCTGGGCGTTGGGCGGGGTCAGGGTCGGTCCGGAGGAGCGCATGAACCGCTTGAGGAATCCCTCTTTCCGCTCCTCCCCCACGACGACCGGGGACACGTCGGCCAGGACGGCGCCGGTGCCGGGGTCGGTCAGGCGGTAGTGCAGGTCCTGTGGGAGGGACCGCAGGTCGAGCTGGGAGGCCTGGAACACGTTCGTCACCCTCGAATGTCGCGCGGACGGTCTGCCAGCCGGATGCTACCGGCGGCCGCGCGGCGGGCGCGGATCGTCCGGCAGGGCCCGGAGGCGGGCGGCGGCCTCGGCGAGTTCCTCGGACGCGACGACGCAGGCGGTGATGTGCTCGTGCAGGGCGGTGAACAGCCAGTCGGGGACGGCGTCGCGGGTGCGGAGGCGGGCGGCGAGGGCGCGGAGGCGGTCGGCGCATTCGGCCATGGTCCGGGCGTCGGCGGCGAGGGTGTCGCCGTGGTCGCGGGTCACGCGGGGACGCCTTCGGTGCGCGTCGAGCGGTGCTCGCGGGACGTCCGGCACAGCAGGGGGCGGGCGCCGTCCAGGCCGAGGAGGCGCAGGCGGCGGGCCATCGGGTGGTCGCCGCGGACGGTCAGGCGGGCGCGGGGCGCCGGGTGCAGGCGGGCGGGCCCGCGGACGTCGATGCGGGAGCGCAGGGGCGTCCCGTCGAGGAGGGAGTGGACGGCGACGCCGCGTTCGGCCGCCGGGAGCGCGGGGCCGAGGTCGCCGGTGAGGGACGCGGCGTCGCCGATCGTGAGGGCGGGGTCGAGGGCGATGTCCGCGGTGGTGGCGGCGTGGCCCCACAGTTCGCGGGCGATCTCGGTCGTCGCGGCGGTGCTGTAGACGGAGTCGACGAAGCGGACGGCGAGCGGGTGCCGGACGACGATGCCGAGGTGCGCCTCGCGGTAGGGGCCGAGGCTCGTGTCGCGGTTGTCGAAGGCGTGCAGGACGACGAGGGCGCGGCCGCCGAGGAGGACGGGACGTGCGGTGCCGAGCAGGTCGCGGGCGGGGCCGGGGTCCGCGGTGAAGAAGGCGGTGAGGGCGGCCCCGGACCGGCAGGCGATCGGGAGGTCGAGCTCGCGGCCGGCGACCGTCCGGCGGGTGGGGGCGGCCGGCGGGGCGTCGTCGAACAGGCTGTAGACCTGGGAGCGGGTGACGGGGCCGTGGTAGGGGGCGAGGTTGCGGTCGATCTCCGCGCGGTGCTCGGGGAGGTCGTCGGCGAGGTTGGCGGTGTAGTGCTCGGCGGAGTGGCAGGCCGGGAACAGGTGGGTGGGGTCGGTGTAGTCGACGACGTACCAGCCGGGCCGGTCGATGCACGTTCCGGCGCCCTGGCCGTCGAGGGCGGGGATGATGTCGTGCTGGTTGGTGACGCTGGCGACCCAGGTGCCGGGGGACGCCGGGCGCTTGAAGTCGACCGGGGAGCCGACGGCGACGACGTGGGTGACGGTGTGTCGCGCGCAGAAGGCGGCGTCCTGGGCGAGGCTCATGACGGCCGCGCCGCCGGCGCTGTGGCCGATCAGCGCGATCTCCGCGCCGGGCGGGACGCCGTAGTCCTCGATCGCGCGGGCGAGCGCGCGGCTGTAGGGGCCGCCGTCGCGGACGGTGCTGCTGAACGCGCCGAGCAGGTCGCAGGGCGAGGCGTCGTCGGGCACGCCGAGTTTCATGCCGGGCGCGTGGACGACGTGGCGGTCGACGCCGTCGGGGCCGCGGACGGTCTGGACGAGCGCGCGCCCGCCGGGCCCGAGGGCGCAGATGTTGGCGAGGAAGTCGAGGATCGAGCCGCGGTCCCGCAGCCGGTCGGCCGGGTAGGGGGTGCGGACGGCCGCGCCCGCGCCGGCGTCCAGGGCGGCGATGGCGCGGTTGCTGATGCCGGTGAGCGGGTCGGCGGTCGCGGTGCCGGCGCCGGTCGCGATGAGCCAGGCGGTGGCGTCGTTGAGCGGGTTCTGGTCGAGCAGGGCGCGCAGCGCGAGGACCTCGCCGAAGATCGGGGCGATCGCGGTGAGGGCGCGGACGGCGCCGCGGTCGCGCACGAGGGCGTACAGGGCGCGGGCGGAGTCGAGGTCGCGGTCGGCGGCGACGGCGTCGACGAGCCGCCGGACGAGCGGGTCGCGCAGGAGCCCGGGGTCGGCGAGGCTCACGGCGGTGATGCGCAGCCGCAGCGAGGTGACCATGAGCCGGATCGCGAGGCTGCCGGCGCCGGCCATGCCGCCGAGCCGGGCCGCGGCGGTGCCGAGCGGGCCGCCGGTGAGGGCGTGCCCGAGCCCGCCGCGGCCGGCGACGGCCCGGACCAGGGCCCGTTCGGCGCGGGCGGCGGCGACGGGGGCGCGCGGGAGGGCGGCGAGGGCGGCGCCGCCGGTGAGGGCGGCGGTGGCGTGCGCGGACGCCTCGCGGACGGCGACCGCGGTCTCGGCGAGCTCGCGGGCGGCGCGGCGCAGTTCCGCGGCGGTTTCGGCGGTTTCGTCGGCGGTTTCGGCGGTCACGGGTCCTCCGGTCACGCGCCGCGCCGGGTCATGGAGACGAACCGGGGGCGGGGGTCTTCCGGGACGTTGCGGTGCAGGACGTCCGACAGCGTCCGGGTGCTCCCGATGATCCGCATGCCGAGCGGGGTGAACGTCTCGGGGGTGAGCACGCGGGGCGCCAGCAGCGGGTTGGTCAGCGCCTGCGAGAAGGCGTCGATGGCGATGATCTTCGTGAGCAGCGGCGGCAGGATGGCCCGCGCGGAGCTCGGCTCCTCGGCGAACAGGCCGACGTACAGGTCGAGGTCGTCGACGCTCGCGTACAGCTCGCGCAGGGCGTTGCTCACCCGCGGGTCGCCGGACACGTGCTCGAACCGCCGGACGCGCGGGAACCCGCAGTGCGCGCGGTAGTCGTTGTAGGGCGCGAGTTCGAGGGCCCGCGAGTCGGCGATGCTGGCGACGTCCACGGGGTACAGGCTCGGGTCGGTGTTGAACAGGCCGATGCGTCCGGCGCGCTGCTCGGACGCCTCCTCGAACAGCCGCCCGAGCCCGGCCTCGGGGAGCAGGTCCGGGGCGAACAGGGTGGCCGGGACGGGCAGCTCGGACCCGCCGACGACCAGGGCGGACGGGATGAGGCTGTGCCAGCGGTAGACGAGGTTGAACTCGACCGACGCCCAGTTCTCCCGCTGCCATGGCGCGCCCGCGAGCCGGCCGGTGAGCGCCGGGTCGAGCAGGAAGCGGAAGTGGTAGGGGGTGATGTGGTTGATGTACTCCTCGATCACCAGCTTGACGACCTCGACGATGACGATGTTGCGGGCCGTCTGGAACAGGCGCTCGTCGTCCCACCGGGGGTGCCGCTCGGCGAGCAGGCGGGCCACCCGGTTGTGCTCGCGCAGGAACAGGACGGTGAGCATGGTGAAGCCGACCTGGGTGTTGCCGCGGTCGCCGGCGAGCGCGAAGAGCCGGTCGCGGCGCTCGTCCGGGAGCGTCTCGAACCGGACGACCCGCAGGCCCGCGAACTCGGATTTGATCTTGCCGTTCTCGCAGAGGTACGGCGGGAACTCGCCGCCGTTGATCGTCTGGCTCTTGAGCAGGCCGCCCTCGAAGGTCCGGACGGCGGCGGCCGCGGCGGCGTCGAGCCCGTAGAGCGTGTTCAGGTCGACGTGGTGGTTGGAGGTGGTGCGGCGGGGGTCGCGGGGTTCGGCGATGTCGCCGCGCAGGAACCCGTCGGTGAACCACTGCGCGAAGTAGGCGAACAGGACGGTCGAGCGCGGGCACGGGATCGTGTCGCCGGTGCGGGCGAACAGGCCGGCGGCGCGTTCGGGCGTCGGCCGGGCGCCGTCCCGGGCGGGGACGGGCGGGAGGTGCCGGCCGCTGAACGTCTTGTCGGTGAGCGAGGCCCAGGACGTGTAGGGGGCCATGGTGCTGAGCGGTTCGGGCCGTCCGGGCATCTCGCGGATCGCCCGGTCGATGATGGCCGCGTTGAGCCCGCGCCGCAGCGGGCGGACGCTCTCGGCGGCCCGCCACAGCGGGCGCCCGTGCGTGAGGGCCAGGTAGCGCAGCCGGTTGGCCGCGCCGTCGGTCGCGATGCTGCGCGCGCCGGGCATGTCAGGCGCTCCCTTCGCCGGACGGGCCGAGGCCGAGGACGAACCGGTCGGGGAACACGCCGCGGTCGCGCACGACGTCGCCGTCCGGCGGCGGCAGGAGCCGGACGTCCCGCCGCAGCAGCCGGCGCGCGACCTCGGCGATCACCGCGGCGCCGGGGTGGACGCCGACGCACGCGTGCGGGCCGTGCCCGAAGTGCAGGTAGACGTCGGCGGGGCGGCCGGGGCGGTAGTCGTCCGGGTCGGGGACGGCGTCCCCGTCGAACATCGCGGACGCCGCGGCGGCGAGGACGAGCGTGCCCGCCGGGACGGTCGCGGCGTGCGGCGTCCCGGCGGCGAGGACGTGGTCGCGCTCGCAGAACCGCGTGATGACCTTGAGGAACGGGTCGAAGCGCAGCGCCTCCCAGACGTGGCCGTCGAACCGGGCGGGGTCGGGCCCGCGGGCGGCCGCCGCGGCGCGGGCGCGCTCGTCCGGGCGGGACAGCAGCTCGGCGACGAGGTGCACCAGGGAGCCGGACGCGTTCTCGACGAAGCCGAGCATGAGCGCCGCGACGTTGATCAGGACGCGTTCGTCGTCGACGCCGGCGCGGGCGGGGAGCGGCGTGCGGAGCAGGCGGTCGAAGACGTCCCCGGGCGCGTCGTCCCGGTGCCCCGGGGCGGCCCGGCGTTCGGCCAGGCGTTCGCGCAGGTGGTCCATCATCGCGCGGCCCGCGGCGGCCGACTCCGCGCGGACGGCGGGGTCGCCCGCCAGGTTGGCGGTGACGTCGGTGATCACGGCCCGGGACCAGCGCGAGAGGGTCGCCTCGTCGGGCCCGGCGAAGCCGAAGTACTCGGCGCAGACCGTGAGCGCGACGCGGCGGAACAGGCCGCCGACGGCCTCGATGCGGCCGTGCGGTTCGGCGGCGTCGAGGGCCGCGTCGGCGGCGCGGCCCGCGAGCTCCCGCACCGCGGGGACGTCCTCGGGCGGCAGCATGATCTGCATGAGGCCCCGCTCCCGCCAGTTGAGCGGGGTGGCGTCGCGGGAGAGGACGACCGGGCCGCCGAGGGCGCCCTCGAGCCGGTCGGTGTAGGCGGCGACGGTGAACACCTCCCAGCGGGACAGGACCTCGCGGACGTCCGGGGAGCGGGTGACGAGCGCGAGGCCGGGCGCGAGCAGGACGGGGCGCCGCGCGCGGAGTTCGGCGAAGAGGGGGCGCCAGTCGGTGCGGAGCCAGCCGGCGAGGAGCGCCGGGGCCGCCGCGGGGTCGCGGCGGACGGCCGCGTCGTACTCCCGCAGGTAACCCTCGGTGATCGTCTGTTCGGACCGTTGCATGCGGCGGACCTCTGCTTCGGTTGGTTCCGGCGGCGGCGGGAGGGGGTTCCGCCGCCCTGAGCACGGTGGATCACGAGTCGTGGCGGGAGATTAGCGATACGTGATGATGATCACAATGCGTGATTGCCAAAAGCCAGGACATGGCGACCGTTTGTGACGACTTCATCACTCTTCGGATACTGTCGATGGTGCCCGGTGCCTCCTTCAATGGGCAGCGTCCACCGGACCAACGAGGGGAACCGATGCCCGGAACCGCACCCGCCGCCGAGACCGTGGCGATCTCGGCGGCCCGGCGCGGCGCGTACCTGATCGTGCTCGTCGCGCTCCCGCCGGCGGCCCTCGCCGCGGGCGTCGTCGTCGCCTGGGGGCGGGGCATCGGCCCGCGCGACGCGGTGATCGCCCTCGCCATGTACGTGATCAGCATCTACGGCATCAGCGTGGGCTACCACCGGCTGTTCACGCACCGCTCGTTCAAGTGCCGGCGCCCGCTGCGGATCGGCCTGGCGCTCGCGGGCGGGCTGGCCGTGGAGGGCCCGGTCACCCTGTGGGCGGCCGAGCACCGCCGGCACCACAAGTACGCCGATCGGCCCGGCGATCCGCACTCGCCGTGGGCGTACGGCGAGACGGGCCGGGGCCTCGCGCGCGGGCTGCTGCACGCGCAGGTCGGCTGGTTCTTCACGGCGCGCCGCAGGTCCGACCGGCGGCACTGGGTGCCCGACCTGCTCGCCGACCCCGACGTCCGCCGGCTGGACGCCGCCTACCCCGCGGTGGTCGTCCTGTCCTTCCTGCTGCCCGCCGCCGTCGGGGGCCTGTGGTCGTGGTCGTGGGCGGGCATGTGGACGGCGCTGTTCTGGGGCGGCCTGGTGCGGTACGCGCTCGTCCACCACGCGACCTGGTCGGTGAACTCGCTCGCGCACGCCTTCGGCGACCGCGACTTCCGCACCCGCGACCGGTCGACGAACCTGCGGCCGGTCGCCTACCTCACGCTCGGCGAGGGCTGGCACAACTGGCACCACGCCGACCCGACGAGCGCCCGGCACGGGGTGCTCAAGGGGCATTACGACCCGAGCGCCCGGCTGATCCGGCTGTTCGAGCAGGCCGGCTGGGCCTACGACG
Organism: Spirillospora sp. NPDC052242; assembly: GCF_040679555.1. Taxonomy (NCBI): domain Bacteria; kingdom Bacillati; phylum Actinomycetota; class Actinomycetes; order Streptosporangiales; family Thermomonosporaceae; genus Spirillospora; species Spirillospora sp. NPDC052242. The sequence continues at coordinate 28,249 of NZ_JBFAUZ010000028.1, read as the reverse complement.
TCCGCTGGCCCGACCCGTCCCGGGTCGCCGCCCGGCTCGCGTCCGCCGAACCGGCGGAGCCGTCCGAGCCGTCCGGCGTTCCCTGAGGGCTGCGCTCAGAGGTGGACGGGCAGCGCCGCCGCCGAGTTCGTGAAGAGGCTCGGGACGGGCGGCAGGTCGGCGGGGTCGGCGGCGAGCCGCATGCCGGGGTGGCGCGCCACGAGGCTCCGGACGGCCAGCCGGGTCTCGAGGCGGGCGAGGTGGGCGCCGGGGCAGACGTGCGGGCCGTCGCCGAACGCGAGGTGCTTCGCCCGGGGCGTCCGGGCGACGTCGAAGAGGTGCGCGGTGGGGCCGTGCTGGGCGGGGTCGCGGTTCACGGCCGTGTACGGGGCCATGATCGCCTCGCCCGCGGGGATCGTGACGCCGCCGAGTTCGAGGTCCGCGAGCGGGTAGCGGGCCATGAAGTTGCCGATCGGCGGGTCCCAGCGCAGCACCTCCTCGATGATCGCGTTCCACGTGCCGGTGTCGGCGCCGCGCGCCGTCGCGAGGGCGTCCGGGTGGGTGAGGAGGGCGCGGACCGTGTTGGTGATCAGCCCGATCGTCGTCTCGTGCCCGGCGGTCAGCAGGACCCAGAGGGTGCCCGCGAGCTCCTCGGGGCCGAGCGCGTCCTCGGCGATGAGGGCGCTGGTGAGGTCGCCGGACGGGTGCGCGGTGCAGTGCGCGACGAGGTCCGCGAGGAACCGCGGGATGTCGGCCTGGACGGCGGCGACCTCCTCGGGTGCGGTGTCGGTGCGGAAGATGCCGTCGACGAGGTGCCGCAGCCGGGGCCGCTCGTCCTCGGGGACGCCGAGGAGCTCGCAGATGACCCGCAGCGGCAGCGGGACGGCGAGGCGCGCGCGGAGATCGACCGGGCCCGCGGCGGGGAGGTCGTCGAGGAGGGCGTCGACGGTCGCCTGGACGCCGGCGGCGAGCTCCTGGACGCGCCCGTTCGTGAACGTGCGGGTGACGGGGCGGCGGAGGCGGTGGTGCTCGGCGCCGTCCGCGGTGACCATGTTCGTCACCTTGATCATGCCGACGATGGGGTTGTCGTCGGTGAGGGCCCCGGTCTTCACGGCGTTCCAGTTGCGCCAGTCCTTGCTGACGGCCGGGTCGCGGACGAGGTCGGCGACGAGGGCGTGCGTGGTGGGGGCGTAGGCGCGCAGCCCGCCGGGGAGGACGACCCGGACGACCGGCCCGGCGGCGCGCAGCCGGGCCGCCTCGCCCTGGTGGTCGGCGCCGGTGGGGTCAAGCTCGATGACCGGGATGTCCGCCGGGATGTCTGCCATGTTGTCCTCCGGGGTCGGCGTGGGTGAAGGTGACCGGGAGCCGGGCCGGGCAGCGGGTCCACGGGGACGGCTCGTACTCGAGGTCGTCGGGGTCGATGGCGAGCCGGACGCCGCGCAGCGCGTGCAGGACGGTCGCGACGGCGGTGCGGGCGATGGTGCGGGCCGGGTCGCGGGCGGGGCAGGCGTGCGGGCCGGCGCTCCAGGCGAGGTGGGCGCGGTTGCCGCGCTGCCAGAACTGCGACCCGGCGTGCGCGCGGACGTCGTGCGCGACGGCGGCGAGGCCGAGCACGAGGGCGTCGCCGCGGGCGATGGCGCGGCCGCCGAGCTCGGTGTCGCGCAGCGCGTACCGGGCCGGCATGTTGATCATCGGGGGCGCGACGGCGAGGACCTCGTCGAGGGCGTCGTCGATGCCGAGCCGCCCGCCACGGACCCGTCCGGCGAACCGGGGGTCGGTGAGCATCAGCCGGAGCGTCTGCGCGATCCAGCTCATCGTCGTGTGGTTCCCGGCGGACACGAGGACGACGATCGACTGCAGCGCCTCGGCGTCGGTGCGCAGGTCGGGGTGCGCGAGGAGGAGCGACGCGGCGTCGTCGGCGGGCCGCTCGCGGCGGGCGGCGAGAAGCCCGCCGAGGAGGGCCTCGAAACGGCGGTTGCCGTCCTGCGCGTCCTCGCCGGAGCCGAACAGGGCCCGCAGGGCGTCCCGCAGCTCGCGGCTCTGCCGGGGGTCGAAGCCGATGAGGCCGCCGATGGCCAGCAGCGGGACGATCGCGGCGTACTCGGCGACGAGGTCGGCGGAGCCGCGGCCGGCGAACGCGCCGATGAGGCCGCGGCACAGGTACTCGACGGTGCGGCGCAGCCGGCGGTGGTCGACGGCGGCGATCGCGTCCTCGATGGGTCGGCGGAGCCGGCGGTGCTCCGCGCCGTCGTGGCCGATGACGTTGTCGCGGAAGAACATCATCGGCCCGAGGGGCGAATCGGGCGGGACGGTGCCGTCCTGGAAGGCGCGCCAGTCGCGGCCGTCCCGCGAGAACAGCCGCGGCGACCCGGTGACCGTCTTGAGCTCCTCGTAGCCCATCACGAGCCAGGCGTGCACGCCCGGTTCGAGTTCGACCGGGGCGACGGGGCCGTGGTCGCGCCACAGCCGGTCGAACACCGGCCACGTGTCGGGGCAGGTGGTGGTGGCCGCCAGCGGCAGGGGGTTCACGGGGCGGGCTCCCGGACGGTGAGGGCGTGCTCGGCGAGCGTGACGAGGGCGGCGACGGACGAGTCGCGGTCGAGCGCGTTGCAGTCGACGATCGGGGTGTGCGGCAGCAGGTCGAGGGCGCCGCGGAGCCGGTCGTGGGGGTGCGGCGGGGTGTCGGGGAAGTGGTTGACGGCGACCGCGAACGGCGCGGCGACGTGCGTCTCCACCTGGTCGAGGACGTCGAAGCCGCCGGCGAGCCGCCGGGAGTCGACGATGACCAGCACCCCGACGGCGCCCTCGGCGAGCCCGGCCCACATGTCCCAGAAGCGGCGCTGGCCGGGCGTCCCGAACAGGTAGAGGGCGAGGGACGGGTTCAGGGTGACGCGCCCGAAGTCCATCGCGACGGTCGTGGACGTCTTGCCGGGGAGCCGCGCGAGGTCGTCCACGCCGGTGCTGGCCGCGGTGATGGGCTCCTCGGTGCGCAGCGGGCGGATCTCGCTGACCGAGCCGATGAACGACGTCTTGCCGACGCCGAAGTCGCCGACGACGAGGATCTTGGCCGTCCGGACGACGGTGTCGGGGACGTACGGGCCGGCGGGGGCGGGCGGGGCGGGCGGATCAGAGGGAGTGTCAGAGGGCGCGGAGCCCATCGAGCACCTCCTTCAGCAGGTCGATTCCGGGTTCGGTGAGGCCGCCGGCGTGGGTCTGCAGGCGGCCGGCCGCGACGAGGTCGCCGACCAGCACCCGGACGGCGCTGACCGGCAGCTCCAGGTGCGCGGCGGCCTCGGCGACCGACAGGACGCCGCCGCCGCAGAGCCGCAGCAGCGCGCGGAGCTGCGGCGGGGCGTCCGCCGGGAGCGGTTCGGCGGCCCCGCCGGGCGGCGGGACCGTCTTCAGCAGCGTGTCGACCCCCACCCGGGCTCCCGGGCCGGCGGCGCGGCCGCCGGTGACCACGTAGGCCCGCAGCGGCGTGTCGCGGTACTCGCCGGGGCCGGACAAGTCAGCCGCTCCCCCGCGCGGGCGTGGCGAGCTGCTCGCCGAGCTTGAGCACGGTCGCCTGCATCTCCTGCGCGACGAGCGCCGCGTTGATCACCGGGCCGGTGACGACGGCGAGGCACGAGCGGGCGGCGGCGCCGCGGACGAACAGGTAGCCGCCCTCGTGCCCGACCATGAGCTGGTGCAGGGCCTTGGCGCCGGTGCCGAACTCGCCGGCCTGGTCGCGGGCGAGGGACAGCAGCCCGCTGCAGCGGGCGGCGAGCCGGTCGGCCTCGTCCCGTCCGGTGTCGGCGGAGCGGGCCTTGAGCAGGCCGTCCACGGTGCACACGATGGCGTGCCGGACGCCCTGGACGCGGGCGAGCCGCGCCACCACCCAGTCCTGGTCAGCCGTCATCGGTCCTCCTGTCGTCGTCGGTGCGGTGATGCCCCGCGGGCGGGGCGGGCGCGTCCGGCGCAGGGGTGTTCGGCGCGGGCGCGCCGGACGCGGGGGTGTGCGGGATGAGGGCGTCCATCAGCGCCCCGGCCTCCTCGGGCGTCTCCGGCGGCGCCGCGACCGGCGGGGGGGCGGGGGCGGGGAGGGCCGGGCGGAGGGCGGCGCGGTGGCGGCCGCGGCGCGCGACGCGCTGCGGGAGGACGTCGCCGGGGTCGGCGCCGCCGTCGTCCCCCGCCGGGTCCGGCGCGGCGGACGGCTCGGGCCGCGGCTCCGGGACGTCCGGCGGCGCGGGAACGGCGCGGCGGCCCGGTGCGGGCGGGTCGGTGACCATCGCGTCGGGGACGAGGACGACCGCCTGCAGGCCGCCGTAGGGGGATTCACCGAGGCTGACCTTGAAGCCGTGCCGCCGCACGTAGCGGGCGATGACGGCGAAGCCGAGGCGCGGCACCTCGCCCATCTCGGCGAGGGTGACCTCGCGGGAGCCGTCCAGCAGTTCGCGGGCGAGGGTGAGGCGGGGCTCCTCGAGGCCGGCGCCGTGGTCGTCGATGCGGAACACGGCGCCCTGGGCGGCGGCGGTGACGCGGACGGTGACGGGCGCGGCGGTCGGCGACGACTCGGTGGCGTTGGCGAGCAGTTCGGCGAGGACGTGGATGACGGCCTCGAGCACGACGGGCCCGACCGCGAGGTCGGGGTCGCCCTCGATCCGGACGCGCTGGAAGTCCTCGATGCGGGCGGCGGCGGACTGCACGACCTCGGCGAGCCGCATCGGGGTGTCCCACTGCTGGCCCTCCCACGTCCCGGCGGCGACGGCGAGGCCCTGCGCGAGGCGGGCGGACTGCGCGGCGAGGTGGTCGATGGCCTGGCAGGCGAGGTAGACCTCGGCGTGGTCGCTGTGCCGTTCGGCGGTGACGGCGGCCTCGGCCTGGACCCGGTGCATGGCGGACTGGACGCGCCGGGCGAGCGCGACGGTCGCGAGCTGCTGGGACTCGAGCCGCCCGCGGGCGTCGGCGCGCAGCCCGGCGACGGCCTCGAGGGCGGCGTCCCGGGCGGCGGCGAGCGCGGCGCCGCCGGGGGCGGTGCCGGGGTCGCCGGCGAGCGGCGGCGGGACGGGCTCGCCGCGCAGGGCGGCGGGCAGCTGCGCGGTCACCAGGTGGTCGGCCATCGCGGCGAGGGCGTCGCGCTGCGCGACGGCGGCGGCGACGTGGGCGTGCCGGGCACGTTCCCGGTCGAGCTCGGCCGTGTCGCGGCGCCGCAGCTCGTCGTCGCGGGCGCGCAGTTCCGCGGCGTGCGCGGCGGCGTCCCGGGCGGCGGCCGCGACCGCGGCGCGGCAGCGGGCGTGCAGCCGCCACGCGGCCGCCGCGGCGGCGAGGGCGGCGGCGGCGAGCAGGGCGGCCAGCCCCCGTTGCAACGGTCCCGTGTCGCCCCCGGACAGCAGGGGCGCCGCGACGGCGAGCACGGCCGCGCAGGCGGCGGGCAGCAGCGGCGCGGGCCCCGGAGCGGACGGGAGCGGGGTTGTGTTCATCATCGGCTTTCGTGACGGACGAGGTGACGCGGCGCGCGGCGCGTCCTGCCGGAGAGGTGCGGGGGTCACTCCGGCGGGACGGGCGGACTCCATTCGGATGTCCGATAACCGCAATGCGGACGGGGTGAATGCGCGGCCCGCGGAATGGCCGCCTTCCCGTCCGGTGTCGCGTGCGACATTCGGCCTCGAGATTCACGCTGGGGGGATTTTGGACTTCGCAAGCAAAGCGCGACGCACCGCGTCACGTCAAGGCGACGGCGGGCGAACTCTCGGCGGCTCTCGGGCTTGCCAGAAATGTCCGGATGACGTCTTCGTCGTCGCCCGGATCCCCCGGCGGGGCGCCTCGGAGCGTTCCACTGGAAACGCGGCCAGAGAAATGCGCAATCGCACCCCCGGTGCAATGCGAACGGCTATTCTGTCCCGCCGGTTCGCCCGCTTGTGCGGCGTGCGCCCCGGATGCGGAAGAATCGGGCGCATGCGGTTCGGGGTGCTGGGTGCGGTCGAGGTCCGCCGGGACACGGCGAAGCGCGACGCGAACGAACGCGCCGCACCAAAGCCCCCCGCGACGCCCGGCGCCCCCGCAGGCGCCGCGCTCCCGGGCGAGGCGGTCGCGGTCGCCGCCCCGGCCGGCGGCCGCACGACCGAGCCCGCCGGGGACGACCGGCCCGCGGGCGGCGGCTCCGTCGGCGGGACCGGTGGCGGGCCCGCCGCGGACAGCGGCCACATAACCGAGCTCGCCGCGAACAACGGCCTGGCGGCGGAGGTCGTGGTGGTCGGGGGGCCGCGGGTGCGGGCGTTGCTGGCGATGCTCGCGCTGGAGGCGGGGCGCGTGGTGCCCGCCGGGCGGCTCATCGACGGCCTGTACGGGGAGGACCCGCCGCGCGGTGCGGGCAACGCGCTCCAGTCGCAGGTGTCGCGGCTGCGCCGGGGGCTCGGCGACGCGGCGCTCGTCGAGGGTGGGCCCGCCGGGTACCGGCTGGCGGTCGAGCCCGAGGCCGTGGACGTCCACCGGTTCGCGCGGCTGGCGCGGGAGGGGCGCGCGGCGGCGGGGCGCGGGGAGCACGCGCGGGCGGCGGGGCTGCTGCGGGAGGCCCTCGACCTGTGGCGCGGGCCCGCGCTGGCCGGGGTGGACGCGCCGTTCGCCGCGGTCCGCGCGGTGCGGCTGGAGGACGAGCGCGCGGCGGCCGTCGAGGACCACGGCGCGGCGGCGCTCGCGTCGGGCGCCGAGCCCGGCGCGGTGCTCGCGGAGCTGCGCGCCCTGGTGGACGAGCGCCCGCTGCGGGAGCGGGCGCGCGCGCTGCTGATGCGCGCGCTGCACGCCGCGGGGCGACAGGCCGAGGCCCTCGCGGTGTTCGAGGAGGGCCGCCGGCTGCTGGCGGACGAGCTGGGCGCCGACCCGTCCCGCGAGCTGGCCGCGGCGCACCTGGACGTCCTGCGCGGCGACGCGGCGGGCGGGCCGGCCCGCGAACCGGTGGAGGCCCCGCGCGCCGTGCCGCCGCCCGCGCAGCTCACCAGCTTCGTGGGCCGGGAGGACGCGGTGCGGCACGTCGGCGGGATGCTCGCCGCCGGGCGCCTCGTGACGCTGCTCGGGCCGGGCGGCGCGGGCAAGACGCGGCTGGCGGTGGAGGCGGCGGCCCGCGAGGACGGCGAGGTCTGCTTCGTCGACCTGGCCCCGGTCGGCCGGGGCGACGCGGGCCGGGCGCTGCTCGCCGCGCTGGGGCTGCGGGAGAGCGCGATGCGGCAGGCGCCGGGCGAGCGTCCCGCCGACCCGGTGGAGCGGCTGACCGCCGCGCTGGCCGGACGCCGCATGCTGCTCGTCCTCGACAACTGCGAGCACGTCGTGGCGGAGGCTGCGGGGCTGGCGCGGCGGCTGCTGGCCGGATGCCCGTCGCTGCGGGTGCTGGCCACCTCGCGGGAGGTCCTCGGCGTCACCGGGGAGGCGGTGTGGCCGCTGCCGCCGCTGGCGCTGCCGCCGCCCGGCACGCCGCCCGGGGAGCTCACCGGGTATCCGGCGGTGCGGCTGTTCGCCGACCGGGCGGCGGCCGTGCGGCCCGGCTTCGCGGTCGACGCGTCGAACGCGGCGGACGTCCTGCGGATCTGCGCGGCGCTGGACGGGCTGCCGCTGGCGATCGAGCTGGCGGCGGCGCGGCTGCGGTCGCTGCCGGTCGGCGAAGTCGCGGCGCGGCTGGGCGACCGGTTCCGGCTGCTGTCGCGCGGGGACCGGACGGCCGCGCCGCGCCACCAGACGCTGCGCGCGGTCGTCGAGTGGAGCTGGGACCTGCTCGGCGCGGACGAGCAGACGCTCGCGCGCCGCCTGACGGTGTTCGCCGGCGGGTTCACGGTGGCGGCCGCCGCGGACGTCTGCGGGCTGGAGTACGCCGACGAGGTACTGGCCGAGCTGGTGGACAAGTCGCTGGTGCAGCTGGAGCCGCACGGGGGCGGCGACCGGTACCGGATGCTCGACACCGTCCGGGCGTTCTGCGCGGAGCGGCTCGCGGACGCCGGCGAGGACGAGCGGTTCCGGGAGGCGCACGCCGCGCACTTCCTGGACCTGGCGCTGCGCGCCGACCCGCACCTGCGGGCCGCCGACCAGCTCGCGTGGCTGGACCGGCTGGCGGCGGACCACGCGAACCTGCACGCGGCGCTGCGCCGGTGCGTCGAGTCGGGCGACGCCGCCCGCGCGCTGCGGCTGATCGCGGCGCTGTCCTGGTACTGGTGGCTGCGGGGCCGGGTGGAGGGGGCGCCGCTCGCGGCCGCGCTGCTGGAGAAGATCGGCGGCGAACCTCCTCCGGGACTGGAGGAGGAGTACGTGCTGTGCGTGTGCAACGTGGTGTCGGCGGGCGGCACGGGCCCGGCGGTGTTCGGGTGGCTGGACCGCGCGGAGCGGACGCTGGCGGGCGTCCGGCGGCTGCTGGCGTTCCCGGCGACGACCGTGCTGTGGGCGATGACGGCGGGCCCGGGCCGGACGCGGGAGGCCGTGCTCGTCGAGCAGATCGGCGACGACCCGTGGGCGCGGGCGCTGATGGACATGAGCGACGGGTTCCTCAACCAGTTCTCCGGCGACCGGGCGCGGGCGGAGGAGGCGTGCGCGGCGGCGCTGGCGGGGTTCCGCGCCATCGGCGACCGGTGGGGCATGGCGAACTGCCTGGACCCGTTCGCGCAGCTCGCCGACTGGCGCGGCGACCGCGCCGCGGCGCTGGAGCTGCTCGGCGAGGCGCTGGAGCTGGTCGGGGAGCTGGGCGCGCTGGAGGACACCGCCGACCTGCTGTGCCGCCGCGGCGAGGTGCGCATCCACGGCGGGGACCTGGACGGCGCCCGCCTCGACTTCGAGCGCGCCGCGGAGCTGGCCCGGCGGGCCGGGACGCCGGACAAGGTGGCGGCCGCCGTGCACGGGCTCGGCGAGATCGCGCGGCTGCGCGGGGAGCGGGCGGAGGCGCGGCGCCTGTACGAGGCGGCGCGGACGGGCTACGCGTCCGACCGGTTCGTCGTCGCCGCCGTCCGGGGCGCCACGCTGGTGGGGCTCGGCTGGCTGGCCCTGGACGACGGCGACGTGCGGCGCGCCCGGGAGCTGTTCGGCGAGGCCCTGGCGATGGCGCACGACCATCCGATCTTCGGCTACCGGGCGAACGTGGCGGTGGGCCTGGCCGGTCTCGCCGTGGCGGGCGGCGACGGGGAGCGCGCGGCGGTGCTGCTCGGGGCGGCGCGGGCGCTGCGCGGCGTGCAGATCCCGGGCGACCACGACGCCGAGCGCGTCGAGGCGTCCGCCCGGGCGCTGCTCGGCGACGCGGGGTTCGAGGAGCGCTACGCGAGCGGCGCCGCCCTGTCGCCCGCGGAGGCGCTGGCGTCGCTCCCCCGCTCCTGAGGCGGAGCGCCCGCCCGGCCGCCGGTGCGCGGGCGGTCAGCGGACGGTGCGCGGACGGTCAGCGCGCCCGGCGACGCTCGTCCGCATGTCGTACAGTCCAGCCCGCAAACGGGGCGTTTTCGCGGTCGGGGCGCTGGTGGCGCTGGTGCCCGCCATCGATCTGACCGCTCTCAACCAGGCCATCCCGCACCTGTCGGCGGACCTCGATCCGACGGCGACGCAGATCCTGTGGATCGCGGACGCCTACGGGTTCGCGCTCGCCGGGCTGCTCATCACCATGGGCGCGGTCGGCGACCGCATCGGGCACCGCCGGCTGCTGCTGATCGGGACGGCGGTGTTCGCCGCCGCGTCGGCGGTGACGGCGTACGCGCCGTCCGCCGAGGCGCTGATCGCGGCGCGGGCGCTGCTGGGCGTCGCGGGGGCGACGCTGATGCCGTCCGCGCTGTCGCTGATCCGCCGGGTGTTCACCGATCCGAAGGAGCGGACGGCGGCGGTCGGGGGCTTCTTCGGGCTCGGCGCGTTCGCGGTCGGGCTCGGCCCGGTGGTCGGCGGCGCGCTGCTGGAGCGCTTCTGGTGGGGCTCGGTGTTCCTGATCAACGTGCCGATCATGCTGGTCGCGCTGGTCGCGGGCGCGCTCGTCCTGCCCGAGTCGCGCAACCTGCTCACCGGGTGGCCGGACCTGCTCGGGGTGCCGCTGTCGATCGCCGGGGTCCTCGGCGTCGTGTACGCGGTGAAGGAGGCGGCGGCGCACGGGGCGGACGAGCCGCGCGTGTGGGCCGCGGTGCTGGTCGGGGCGCTCGCGCTGGCGGCGTTCGCGGTCCGGCAGACGCGGGCCGCCGAGCCGCTCATCGACGTCCGGCTGTTCCGCCGGGCGGCGTTCTCCGGGGCGGTCGTCACCAACATGTTCGCGATGTTCGCGCTGGTCGCGCAGTCGCTGATCTTCTCGATGTTCTTCCAGCTCGCGCTGGGCTGGGGCCCGCTCAAGGCGGGCCTGGCGGGGCTGCCGGGCGCGGCGGGCGCGATGCTCGGCGGCGCCGCGCTGGCCCCGCCGCTGATCGCGCTGCTCGGCCGCGCCCGGGTGGTGGCGCTCGGCCTGGGCGTCTCGGCGGTCGGCTACGCGCTGTTCCTGACGATCGGGCTGGACACCGGCTACCCGCTGATGCTCCCGGCGATGCTGCTGGCGGGGCTCGGCATGGGGATGGCGATGACGGTCACCGGCGACACGGTGCTGGCGTCGGTGCCGAAGGAGCGGTCGGGCGCCGCGTCGGCGATCTCGGAGACGGCGATCGAGCTGGGCGGGGCGCTGGGGATGGCGGTGCTCGGCAGCGTTCTGACCGCGGTGTACCGGAGCGAGCTGGAGCTGCCCGCCGGGACGCCCGCGCCCGCGGCCGCGGCGGCGCGCGACTCGCTCGCCGGCGCGGTGGAGGCGGCCGCGGCGCTGCCCGGGCGGGCGGGCGCGGAGGTCGCCGCGACGGCCCGGGAGGCGTTCGTGACCGGCATGCACACGGCACTTCTGTGCGCCGCGGTGCTGGCGACCGCCGTGGCGCTGCTCTCCCTGGTCACGCTGCGCCGCGTGCCGAAGGTGATCGAGGACCTGCCGGACCCGGAACCCGTCGCCGCGCGGTGACGCCTCCCTTCCCTCCGTCCGGGCCGGTTGGAAAAAGTGATATCACTTTGCTAGATTGGCGATAACAGGACAGAGGGAGGCCACATGGACACCACGGCGAAGGTCGAGATGCCGGTTCCGAAGATCTCGGAACGCCCGGCGAGCGACGTCAACGGCTGGGGGATGCTGGCGCTGGCGGTGGCGCTGATCCTGGTGGGCGCGCTGGCCGTGGTGCTCGGCGTGCTCACCGGCGGCGCCGCCGCGGTCACCGCCGGCATCGCGACCGGCTCGGTGCTGGTCATCGCCGGGCTGGTCGTGGCGGTCGGGCTGACCGCGGTCGCGCCGGGCGAGGCGCGGGTGCTGCAGGTGCTCGGCCGCTACGCCGGGACCGTCCGGACGGACGGCCTGCGGTGGGTGAACCCGATCAGCGAGCGGCAGAAGATCTCCACCCGGATCCGCAACCACGAGACGGGGCTCGCCAAGGTCAACGACCTGGACGGCAACCCGATCGAGATCTCCGCGGTCGTCGTCTGGCAGGTCCGCGACACCGCCCGCGCGGTGTTCGAGGTGGACGACTTCGTCGAGTTCGTCGCGTTCCAGACCGAGGCGGCCGTCCGGCACATCGCCGGCAGCTACCCCTACGACAGCCACGAGCAGACCTCGCTGCGCGACAACGCCGACGAGATCACCGCGCAGCTGTCGGCCGAGGTGACGCAGCGGGTCGCGTCCGCGGGCGTCGACATCATCGAGTCGCGGATCACCGGGCTGGCGTACGCGCCGGAGATCGCGCAGGCGATGCTGCGCCGCCAGCAGGCGGGCGCGGTCGTCGCGGCGCGGCAGCGGATCGTGGAGGGCGCCGTCGGCATGGTGCAGCTCGCGCTGGACCGCCTGGTCGAGGACGACGTCGTGGAGCTCGACGAGGAGCGCAAGGCCACCATGGTCAGCAACCTGCTGGTGGTCCTGTGCGGCGACCGGGACGCCCAGCCCGTCCTGAACACCGGCAGCCTGTACCAGTGAGCGGACCTACGGCGGGCGATGATCGGCCTTGACCTCCGAGCGCAAGAAGATCCTCCTGCGGCTCGATCCGGCCGTCCACGACGCGCTGGCCCGCTGGGCCGGGGACGAGCTGCGCAGCACCAACGCGCAGATCGAGTTCCTGCTGCGCAGGGCCCTCTCCGACGCGGGGCGGCTGCCCGGCTCGGTGGGCCGGATGCGCAAGCGGGGCCGACCCCGCAAGGCCGGCCCCGCGGACGACACGGACGACCCGGACGCGCCGGCGGAGACCGGCGACACCGAGACACCCCGACGAGAAACGGACACCGAACCCCCGGAGGACCCGCCGCTCGGCGGGAGCGAGGACTGACCATGGTGGTGCGGATTCCCGAGTCGCTGCCGGCGCGGATGTTCCTGCTGGCCTACGACCTGCGCAAGAAGAAGATGACCAAGAGCGGCCGCCACCTGGGCTACCTGCTGCGGGCCGCCGCGCTGACCGAGCTGTACCTGGACGGGCGGCTCGGCGAGGACGAGAAGGCCCGGCCGCGGCCGGGCACCCCGGGCGCCGACCCCTACGGGCTCGTCGCGCAGATCGCCGAGGCGCCCCGGCCCCGCTCCTGGCAGCACTGGGTGCGCAAGGACGCCAAGACGATCGTCGGCCCGGTGCGCGACGAGCTCGTGGCGGACGGGCTGGTCCGGGTGCGGCGGCGGCGGGTGCTCGGCGTGTTCACCGTCGAGGACGTCACCGTGAAGGACCCGCGGGTCGTGAAGGCGCTGTGGGGCGGGGCGTCCTCGGCGCTGCGGGGGCGGCCGGTCGCGCACGTCAACAGCTATGACGCGGCCGCGGTCGCGCTGGCGGCGGCCTGCGAGCTGAAGTCGGTGCTGCCCGGCCGCGACCGGCGGCGGCACAAGCGCCGGATCGAGGAGCTGACCGCCCGGTCGGGTCCCGCGCCGCGCGCCGTCCGCAAGGTCCTGCAGGCAGAGCACGCCGCCGCGAGCAGCGGCGGCGGCTGACCCGCCCCGGCCTCCCGGCCCCGGCCTCGCCGGGGCCGCGCAATGTGGGGTTCCGACAAGTTCCGGCGGTGCCGGCTTGTATCGGGGCCCCACCGCGCGCAGGCGTCCGGCGCGCATAGATTCCTCCGGCATGGACCCCGAACGCCTGATCTATCCCGTCACGAAGCACCTCCTGCTCGGCCCCGCGATGCGGGTCGCGTTCCTGCCGTGGGTGCAGGGGCTCGGGCACGTCCCCCGGCGGGGCCCGGTGATCCTGGCGGCGAACCACCTCGCGGTCCTCGACTCGTTCGTCCTGCCGCTGATGGTGCCGCGGCGGGTCCACTTCCTCGGCAAGCAGGAGTACTTCACGGCGGCGGGCCCGCGCGGCCGCGCGACCGCCACCTTCTTCCGGAGCCTCGGCGCGATCGCCGTCGACCGTTCCGGCGGCCGCGCCGCCCTGGACGCCCTCGACGCCTCGGCGCGCGTGCTGGAGCGCGGCGGGGTGTTCGCCATCCACCCGGAGGGCACCCGCTCCCCCGACGGCCGGCTCTACCGGGGCCGGACGGGCGTGGCGCGGCTCGCGATGCGGACGGGCGCGCCGGTCGTCCCGGTCGCGATCGCGGGCACGGACCGGGTGCAGCCGCGCGGCCGGGCCGTCCCCCGCCCCGGCCGGATCGGGCTGCGTTTCGGCGCGCCGCTGCGGTTCGCCGGGCGGGACGCGGGGACGCCGCGCGGCCGCGCCGCCCGCGAGGTCACCGACGAGATCATGGCGGCGATCCGGGGCCTGTCGGGGCAGGAGTACGTCGACTCCTACGCCCCGCCGCCCGGGGACGGCCGGGCGGCGGAAAACCCGTCGTGAACCGGCGGCGGTGATCGGTATCGTCCGCGACCATGGACGAGAAGATCGGCCGTTTCCTCAACGTCGTGGACGTCGAGGCGACGTGCTGGGACGGGCCCGTCCCGCCCGGGCAGACGAGCGAGATCATCGAGATCGGGCTGTGCGTCGTCGACCTGGACGAGCGCGAGCGGGTCGCGAAGCATCGCGTCCTGGTGCGTCCGGAACGGTCGGAGGTCGGCGCGTTCTGCACCGAGCTGACCGGGCTCACCCAGGACGAGGTGAACGGGGGCATCTCGTTCCGGGAGGCGTGCGCGCTGCTGGAGCGGGAGCACCGGTCGGACACGCGGACGTGGGCGAGCTGGGGCGACTACGACCGCAAGCAGTTCGAGCGGCAGTGCGGCGGGGGCGTCCGCTACCCGTTCGGGCGGCGGCACGTCAACGCCAAGGCCGTGTACGCGGCGTCGCACGGGCTGCGCCGGATGGGCATGGCGGGCGCGCTGCGGCACGCCGGCCTGCCGCTGGAGGGCCGCCACCACAGCGGCGCGGACGACGCCTGGAACATCGCGGCGCTCGTCCTGGACACCGTGCGGCGCGGCGCCTGGCCGGCCCCGGGGGATGTTTGATCCCGCCCGCTCGGGCACCCTCTGCGTGGAGGGCCGAGACGGACGATCACGGAGACGACGTGGAGATCAGCCTGGACCTCCTGCTACCGCGGGACGCGGCGAGCGTTCCGGCGACCCGGAGGATCCTGGACGCGGCGCTGCAGACGCTCGGCGTCGAGCAGCAGATCTGCGGGGACATCGAGATGATGCTGAGCGAGGCGTGCACGAACGTGATCGAGCACGCCGCGAACGGCGCCGACTACACCGTGCGGGCCACCATCCAGGACCGGCGGTGCCTGATCAAGGTGATCGACACCGGCCGGGGGTTCGACGCCGGGCTGGTGCCCGAGCCCGACCTGGGCGCCGAGCACGGCCGCGGCCTTATGATCATGCGGTCGCTGGCCGACGACGTCAGGTTCGGCACCCACGCCGAGGACGGGGCGCTCGTCGCCCTGGAGAAGCGGCTCAGCTACGGGGAGGGCAGCCTCGGCGGGCTGCTCGTCGCGGAAAGCGGGGGCACGGACGTGAGCGAGGCCGATCCCGAACTGGAGGAGTTCGCGTCCCGCCTGTTCGAGGCGGCGCGCACGGGCGACACCGAACGGATCGTCGCCTACGTCGACGCGGGGGTGCCCGCGAACCTGGCGAACGACAAGGGCGACACGCTGCTGATGCTGGCCGCCTACCACGGGCACGCCGACACGGTGCGCGCGCTGGCCGCGCGCGGCGCGGACCCCGAGCGGGCGAACGACCGCGGGCAGCTGCCCCTCGCCGGCGCGGTGTTCAAGAAGGAGCCGGACGTGGTGCGTGCGCTGCTGGACGCGGGCGCCGACCCCCGCGCCGGGACGCCGTCCGCCGTCGACACCGCGCGGATGTTCGGCCACACCGAGTTCCTCGCCTGGTTCGAGCAGGCCTCGCCCCCCAAGTGACCCGGGGCGGGACGCCGCGCGCACGGCGCCGCCGGGGACGTGCGAGCACCGCACCGTCGGCGGCGAGAACGCGCGGGTGACGCGTCCCGTTCAAGCGACGCGGGCGTCCGTGTGACCTGAGGCATGCGCGTGCCGTCCGGTTCCTGACCAACGGCAGTGTGCGCGCGGGCCGTTCGTTCATGGTTGCGGGCGGGCGCGGGGCGCAAGCGTGGAGGGCATGCGAACACGTATGTCCGGCCGTCCGTTCGTCGCGGCGGCCGTGCTCCCTCTCGCCCTGTCCGGCCTCGTCCTGTCCGGCTGCGGCGTCTCCGCCGCGGCGGCGCCGGCCGCCGCGCGGAAGGCGGCGGCCGGGAAGGCCGCGGCGCCCGCGACGTTCACGCTGCCGCCGCCGACCGGCCCGCGGGCCGTCGGGACCACCGAGCTGCACCTGGTCGACGAGGGGCGTCCCGACCCGTGGACGCCCGGCCGCGACCGCGAGCTGATGATCAGCGTCTGGTATCCGGCGGCGAAGGCCGCGCTCGGGGACCGTCCGGTCGCGCCGTTCCTGCGTCCCGGCGTCGCGCGGCTGCTCACCGGCGCCGACGCGCTGGGCGTCTTCAAGGCCGGGACGGTCGACTGGGCGGGCGGCCGAACCCACGCGGCGGAATCCGCCCCGGCCGACGCGCGCCCCGGGGCGCGGCCCGTCGTGCTGTACTCCCCCGGGTTCGGGGTGCCGCGCGCGCTCGGCACGCCGCTCGCCGAGGAGCTCGTCAGCCGCGGGTACGTCGTCGTCACGATGGACCACAGCGGAGAGGCCCCGGTGGAGTTCCCCGGCGGGCGGGTCGACGCCGGGCGGCTGCCCGAGCGCACCCCCGACCGGCTCAAGGTCGCGATGGACGCGCGGGCGCGCGACACCCGGCTCGTCCTGGACGCCCTCGCCGAGCTGCGGCGGGGCGGCAATCCGGACGCCGGGGGGCGGGCGCTCCCGGCCGGGCTCGGACGGACGCTGGACCTGTCGGACGTCGGCATGGTCGGGCACTCGGCGGGCGGCATCCAGGCGGCCGAGGCGATGCGGACGGACCGGCGGGTGGACGCCGGGATCGACATGGACGGGACCCTGCAGTACCAGGACGGGACGCTGATGCCCGTCGCCGCCGCGGGGCTCGACCGCCCGTTCCTGCTGATGGGCGGGTCGATCGGCGGGAAGCCGCAGACGCACCTGACGAACCCGTCGTGGGGGGCGTTCTGGCGGAACTCGACCGGCTGGAAGCGGGACCTGAACGTCCCGGCGGCGGGCCACTACTCGTTCACCGCGGTGCAGTCCATCCTGCCGCAGGTGGACGCGGGCGGCGGCATCCCCGCGGAGGCGCGGGAGGAGCTCATCGGGACGGTCGATCCGGAGCGGATGACGGCGTCCGTGCGGGCGTACGTGACCGCGTTCTTCGACCGGTCGCTGCTGGGGCGTCCGCGCCCGATCCTGGACCGGCCGTCGCCCCGGTTCCCGGACGTCCGGTTCGTCCGGTAGAGCGGTGGAAGCCCCGCGCGCCCGGACGGGCCGGGCGCGCGGGGCTCACGGGGTCGTTCAGAGGGGCAGTTCGCCCTTCGCGGCGCCGTTCGCGCTCCCGTTCCCGTTCGCCGGGGCCTCCTGGAGGCTGACGCGGTGGTGCCAGTACGGCGGCGCGTAGCCCTGCTGGCGCAGCACCCGGTGGAGCCGCTTGAGGTACTCGTGCTTGATGCGGAACTGGTCCTCGAACTCGGTGGACCGCAGGATGACGTGGAAGCCGACGGACGCGTCGTTGAAGTCGTCGAAGCGCACGAAAACGCCGGATCCCTCGACGCCGCCCTGCACCTCCTTCATCACCTCGTGCCCGACCTCCTCCAGCATGGTCTCGGCCTTGTCGAGGTCGACCTCGTAGGGCAGCTTCGCGTAGACGAGGATCGACATCTCCTCGCCGGGACGGCTGTAGTTGGTGAGGATCGTGTCGGAGAACCGCTGGTTGGGGATCACCTCGATGTTGTCGGACAGCGTCCGGATCGTGGTGTTCCGCCAGTTGATGTCGACGACGTAGCCCTCCTGGCCGGTGTCGAGCCGGATGTAGTGGCCGGGCTCGATCGTCTTGGCGGCCAGGATGTGCACGCCCGCGAAGAGGTTGGCGAGGGTGTCCTGGAGGGCGAGGGCGACGGCGAGACCGCCGACGCCGAGGGCGCCGAGCAGCGGGCCGATCGAGACGCCGAGGCTCTGCAGCATGATCAGCAGGCCGATGCCGATCACGATCACCTTGGCGATGTTCGCGAAGATCGTCACGTTCGCCGCGCCGCCCTGCCGGGCGATCGCGTAGGAGGACAGGCTCCCGGCGATCAGCCGCGCCGCCGCCACCGACACGAAGAAGATCGCGACGGCGGTCAGCAGCCGGGCGAGCACGTCGAGGGTCCCGCGCGGCGCGTCCCAGATCTTCAGCGCGATCCAGACCCCGGCGATGAGCGTGAGCGGGAGCGCCAGGTCGTGCACGAGCTTGGCGACCAGGTCGTCCCAGGTCCAGCGCGTGTCACCGGCCCGCTTGCCCAGCCGGGCGGTCAGCAGCCGCAGCCCGACGGCCACGACGACGGCGACCCCGAGGGCGATCGCGGCGGCGATCGGCCGTTCCCAGCTATCACTCATGAGGCGTGCAGTCTCCTTCCGGGCAGGGCCGTGCGGCCTTTGCCGGTCAGATGAGGTTTGCGTGTTGTGCGTGCAAAGTACGCTTTACGCGGATCGCCTCGATCGTAGTTAACCCGTCGCCCGCTCGAGACGCGATCTCGACGAATGGGCGCCCGCAGGCCAGGGAACGGTGTCGTTTACGATCGATCGCGTGGTAGGCGTGGGCATGATGCGCCGGCTGGGGGTCACGGCGCTGGGACTGCGGAACGGCCCCCACAAGGTGACGGTCGAACGGGACCTGGAGGTTCCCGCCGGCGACGGCGTGACATTGCTCGCCGACCGGTACGCGCCCGTCCTCGACGACGGTGACGTGCGGGACGCCCCGACGGTGCTCGTCCGCTCCCCGTACGGGCGGCGCGGGCCGTTCGGGCTGATGTGCGGCCAGGCGTTCGCGTCGCACGGGTTCCAGGCGGTGGTGCAGAGCGTCCGCGGCGGGTTCGGGTCCGGCGGCGTGTTCGAGGCGCTGGACGAGCGGGAGGACGGCCTCGCCACCATCGCGTGGCTGAAGTCGCAGCCGTGGTTCGGCGGGACGTTCGCGATGCACGGCCCGAGCTACCTCGGCTACGTGCAGTGGGCGGTGGCGGCCGAGGCGGGACCGGAACTGAAGGCGCTGTCGATGCAGGTCACGGCCTCCACGTTCCGGGACGCCGTCAACGTCGGCGGGACGTTCGCGCTCGAGTCGGCGCTGATCTGGGTGGACATGACCGCCCGGATGAAGAACTCCCTGTCGGGCATCACCACCGGCTTCATGTCGCCGCGCCGCGCCCGGCGGGCCGCGCTGTCGGGCCGTCCGCTCGCCGAGCTGGACCGGATCGCGACCGGCGAGCAGCAGCGCTTCTTCCAGGACCTTCTGGTCAACGGCCCCGACACCCCGTTCTGGGACAAGCGCGACTTCAGCCCGACGGTGTCGCGGGTCACCGCGCCGGTGAACATGACCGGCGGCTGGTACGACATCTTCCTGCCGTGGCAGCTGAAGGACTACGCGGCGCTGCGGGCCGCCGGGCAGGAGCCGTACCTGACGATCGGCCCGTGGTTCCACGCCGACCAGCGGATGATGCGCGGTTCGGTCGGCGAGTCGGTGACGTGGTTCCGCGCCCACCTGCTGGACGACCCGTCCGGCCTGCGCCCGAACCCGGTGCGGCTGTACGTGACGGGCGCCGGCGAGTGGCGCGAGTTCCCGCACTGGCCCGTCCCGGGGATGCGGGAGGAGCGCTGGCACCTGTGGCCGGACGGCGGCCTGGCGCCCGCGGAGCCGCCCGAGTCCGAGCCCGACCGGTACCGGTACGACCCGGAGCATCCGACGCCGTTCCTCGGCGGGCCCACGCTGCTCGGCGAGACGCACCCGTCCACCGACCAGCGGCGGCTGGAGCGGCGGCGGGACGTGCTGACGTTCACGTCCGCGGAGCTCACCGAGGACCTCGAGATCATCGGCCCGGTCACCGCCGACCTTCACATCAGGTCGAACCGGGAGCACACCGACTTCGTGGTGCGGCTCTGCGACGTCACGCCCGAGGGCGAGTCGCTGAACCTGTGCGAGGGCATGCGGCGGCTCGTCCCCGGCTCGCCGGACGCGGACGCCGACGGGGTGCGGGCGGTCGCGATGGAGCTGTGGCCCGCGGGGCACCGGTTCCGCGCCGGGCACCGCATCCGGGTGCAGGTGGCCAGCGGCGCGTACCCGCGCGTCGCGCGCAACCCGGGCACCGGCGCGCCGATCGGCACCGCGACCGAGATGCTCACCGCCGATCAGGAGATCTTCCACACACCCGGCCGTCCCTCCACGATCAACCTCCCCGTGGTCCCCGCGGGCGCCGGGCACACCGGAGATCCCGGGAACGCCGACGCCACCGGAGATGTCGGGGGCGTCGGACGGCCGGACGCGGGCGATTAAATCTGCCGGTATCCGCGCTGATCGGAGGCGATCCGGTGGAGGCATCCGATTCGTGAGGTTTGACGGAGACGGCGCCAGGGGTAAGGATCTCAACGAGCAGGTGTCTACGACGCAGATACCTCCAGGCTTCCCCTGTGTTGTCCCGGAGGATCCCGTTATGCACCGCCCGCTGAACATCGCGCTCGTGTCCGCCTCCGACCTCGACGGCGAGCACCTGCAGTCCGTCCATGTCCGGGATCTCGCCCGCTCTCTGGTCCGTCCCCTGCACGGCGACGGAGAGCCGAACCACGTGACCGTCTACGCCCGCCGGCAGGACAAGGACGCGAAGAACCGCGTCCGGCTCGGCCCCGGCGCCGCGCTGGTCCACCTCGACGCCGGGCCCGCCCGGCCGCTGACCGAGGACGAGACGCTCGCGTACCTGCGCGACTTCGCCGACGAGCTGCGGCACCGCTGGTCCGGCGCCGGCCGTCCCGACATCGTCCACGCGCACGGCTGGATCGGCGGCCTCGCCGCCTGCGCCGTCGCCCGCGAGCTGGACATCCCCTTCGCGCAGAGCTACCACGGCGTCGCCGCCGCCGACCGCCGCACCGGCCGCGAGGTGCACCCGCACCGCGACCGGCTGGAGAAGGCCATCGGCCGGGACGCCGCCGTCGTGCTCGCCGGGCACGCCGAGGAGGCGAACGCGATCGTGCGGATGGGCGTCCCGCGCCCCGCCGTCACCGTCGTCCCCTACGCGGTGGACGGCGAGCAGTTCGCGCAGACCGGCCCGGCGATGCCGCACGGCGACCGCCCCCGGCTGGTGATGGTCTGCGACGACCTCGAGGCCGGGGACGTCCCGACCGCGCTGCGCGCCCTCGTGCACGTCCCGGACGCCGAGCTGGCCGTCGCCGGCGGTCCCGCGCGCGAGGAGCTGGAGAACGACCCGGTCGTGCACCGGCTCAAGCTCATGGCCAAGGAACTGCACGTCGCCGACCGGGTGATCTTCCTGGGCCGGCTGCCCCGCAAGTCGCTGCCGCGGCTGCTGCGCACCGCCCGGCTGGCGCTGTGCCTGGAGCCCGTCCAGCCGTGCCCGTCCGTGCCGCTGGAGGCCATGGCCTGCGGCGTGCCGGTCGTGGCGACCACCGCCGGGGGCAACGCCGACGAGGTGCTCGACAAGATCACCGGGCTGCACGTCCCGGCGGGCCGCCCGGTGCAGATCGGCCGCGCCGTCCGGCACCTGCTGTCGGAGGAGACCACCCGGCACGGCTACTCGATCGCCGCGGCCGACCGCGCCCGCTCCCGCTACTCCTGGGAGCGGATCGCCGCCGAGACGCTGCGCGCCTACCACAAGGTGCTGCCCGTGCCGGAGGTCCCGGCGCCCCGCGACGAGGACGCCGCCGACCAGGCCGAGGAGCACGCGGCGGAGGAGGAGCGGGTGCCCGCCCTCGCCCGCTGACCGCCCGCCGCACCGCCCGTCCGGGCCCCGGACCCCGCGCCGGTCCGGGGCCCGGCGCATGCGCCCGGACCATCGCCGGCCCGGTGGAATACTGGACGCGATGGAGCAGAAGGACGTTCGGTGCTGATCGGCAGGGCGGCGGAGCTCGCCGAGCTGACCGGCGCGCTCGACGACGCCGCGGCGGGCCGCGCCCGCGCCGTCCTCGTCGGCGGCGACGCCGGGATCGGCAAGACGCACCTGGTGTCGGCGCTGCGGCGCGCCGCCCGCGAGCGGGACTGCGCCGTCCTGGTCGGGCAGTGCGCCGAGCTGGGCGAGAGCGTCCCGTATCTGCCGCTCGCGGACGCCCTGTGGACGGCGTCGCGCGGCGCGGGCCCCGAGGCCGCGGCCGTCCGGGACGCGGTGGCGGCCCGCCCGGTCCTGGGCCGGCTGCTGCCCGACGGCGACGGCGGCCCCGGCGAGGGCGACCCGCTCGCGCCCGACCTCGGCCGGCAGCGGCTGTTCGGCGCCGTGCTCGGGCTGCTCGGCGAGCTGGGCGCCGACCGGCCCGTCCTGCTCGTCCTGGAGGACCTGCACTGGGCCGACCGCTCCACCCGCGACCTGCTGACGTTCCTGTGCCGGGTGCTGGAGCGGGAGCGGATCTGCCTCGTCGGGACGTACCGGTCGGACGACCTGCACCGGCGGCACCCGCTGCGCCCGCTGGTCGCGGAACTGCGGCGGCTGCCGAACGTGACGGGCGTCCAGGTGCGGCCGTTCGGGCGCGACGAGACCGGCGCGTACCTGGCCGCGCTGTCGGGGGCGCTGTCGGGGTCGCCGTCCGCGCCGGTGGCCGCCGAGGTCGTCGAGCGGGTGCACCTGCGGTCCGAGGGCAACCCGTTCTACGCCGCCGAGCTGCACGCCACCGGAGACCTGGACGAGCTGCCCGCCGGGCTCGCCGACCTGCTGCTGTCGCGGGTCGAGCGGCTGTCGCCGGACGCGCGCCGCGTCGTGCGGGTCGCGGCGGTCGCCGGGCGCCGGGTGGACGACGAGCTGGTGCGGCGGGTGTCGGGCCTCGCGGAGGACGCGGCCGGGGAGGCGCTGCGCGAGGTGGTGTCGCACCAGCTGCTCGTCCCGGACGGCGCCGGGTACGTCTTCCGGCACGCGCTGCTGCGCGAGGCCGTCTACGCCGACCTGCTGCCGGGCGAGCGCACACGGCTGCACGCCGACTTCGCGCGGCTGCTCGCCGACGAACCGGACGGGCGGGCGGACCGGCGCGGGGGTTCGGCGGCCGAGCTCGCCTACCACAGCCTCGCCGCGTACGACCTGCCCGCCGCGTTCGCCGCGTCCGTGCGGGCCGCGCGGGAGGCCGGGCGGCTCGGCGCGCCCGCGGAGGAGTTCGAGCACTACGAGCGGGCGCTGGAGCTGTGGGACGCGGTGCCGGACGCCGCGGCGACCGCCGGGACCGGGCGGGAGCGGCTGGCGCTGGCCGCCGCGCGGGCCGCGGCCGAGGCGGGCGAGGTGCGCCGGGCGGTGCACGCGCTGCGGCGGCTGCTGGAGACCGCCGACCCGTCCGACCTGCGGCTCGGCGTCCAGATCCGGGAGCAGCTGGCGTCCTGCCTCGGCGAGCTGGACGCCGACGAGGAGGCGCAGGCGATGGCCCGGGAGGCCATCGCGATGCTGCCGCCCGACCCGCCCACGGCCGAGCACGCCCGCGCCCTGGCCACCTACGCCACGATGCTGCTGTGGCGGGACACCGACGGCGAGCTGCCCGCGTTCGCGGAGGACGCCGTGGAGCTGGCCCGCGCGGCCGGGGCGGCCGACGCCGAGGCGAGCCTGCTGATCACTCTGGGCAGGTACTGGAAGCGGCGGGCGGCGACGGCCGCGAAGGCCGCCGAGGCCATCGAGCGGGCCCGGGACCTCGCGCTGGCGGACGGCAGCCCGCGGGTCGCGATGCGGGCGATGTTCCAGCACGCGGGCGTGCACTTCGACCGGGGCGAGCTGGCCGGCGCGGCCCGCGCCGCCGACGACGGCGCCCGGTACGCGCACGACAACGGCCTCGACTGGAGCACGTACGGCGCGCTGCTGCGCTGCCTGCGGTTCCTGATCCGCTACACGACCGGCGACTGGGCGGAGGCGGCCCGGCTCGCGGAGGGATTCGCCGTCCGGGTGACCCGGCGGGCGGACGCCCAGGTCTCCGCCTACGCCCTGTTCCTGGAGGTCGCGCGGGGCGACCCGGGCGTGGACGAGCGGCTGCGCTGGCTGGAGCCGCTGCTGCCGGACGACCCCTTCCTCATCTACATCACCCGCGGCCTGGCCGCCGAGCACGCCCTGTGGGGCGGCGATCCCGACACGGCGATCGAGCACGTCGACGCGGTGCTGGCGAGCCCGTACGGCGTCGAGGTCAGCGCCGTCCGCGTCGTCGCGGCGGGGCTGCAGGCGCACGCCGAGCGGGCGGCGCGGGCCCGCGCGGCCGGGGACGGCGCGGCCGCCGCCGCGGCCGTCGCGGCGGCGGACGCGCTCGCCGGCCGGGCCCGCACGGTCGCCGCGGCCGACGCCGACGGGCGTCCCCGCGGGTTCCTCGGTGTCGAGGGCGAGGCGTGGCTCGCCCGCGTGGAGGCCGAACGCAGGCGCGTGGACGGCGTTCTCGACGTCGGCCTGTGGCGCCGGACGGCAGAGCTGTTCGAGTACGGCGACCCCGGCGGCGGGTTCGTGTACGAGGTGGCGCGGTCGCGCTGGCGGCTGGCGGAGGCGCTCGCCGAGGCCGGCGACCGGGACGCCGCCGCCGCGGAGTGGCGGCGCGCCGTCGAGACCGCCGAGCGGCTGGGCGCCGCTCCCCTGCTGGCGGCGCTCCGCGACCTCGGCGCCCGCGCCCGGCTGACCGCGCCCGCCGAACGCGCCGCCGCGAACGGGCCGTTCGGGGCGCTGACCGCGCGGGAGCGGGAGGTGCTGAAGCTCGTCGCCGAGGGCCGCACCAACCGCGAGATCGCCGAGGCGCTGTTCATCTCGCCGAAGACCGCGAGCGTCCACGTCTCCAACATCCTCGCGAAACTGAACGTCACCGGCCGCACCCAGGCCGCCGCGCTCGCGCTCCGCGAGAATCTGTGAATTGCCGATTGCGATGACCGTCCAGCGCTGATACTTTTTCCATCGTGACTGCCGGGTCTGCCCTGTCTGGGCATGAGCGAGTGAGGCACCCGGCCTCGGCGTGAGCCCGAGGCGGGCGCGTGCCCCGCCCTTCCTTAGCACCTCCCCTTTCTCTTCTCCGTGTGCGCTCCGCGCCTGCCGTAGGCGCATCCTGGACGCTCCCTGGGCGTCCCTGAACACGCCTTCCGCCGCCGCTTCGCACACGGCTTCCTTTCGCGCCGCCCGAAGCGATCCGGCGCGCTTTTCCCACCCTTTTCCCAGCCATGGCCGCGCAACGCCCCATGGCCGATCACCCCTGCCCGAAAACAAAAGGAGAGACACCGCAGAATGGATTTCAATCGTCAGGTCATCGAGGAGTTCCGCGCCAACGACGGCCGCGTCGGCGGCATGTTCGAGGGCGGCCGGCTGCTCCTGCTGACGACGACCGGCGCGCGGTCCGGCGCCCGGCGCACCGTCCCGCTCGGCTACCTGCCGGACGGGCCCGAGCGGCTGCTCGTCATCGCGTCCGCCGGCGGCGCGCCCCGGCACCCCGCCTGGTTCCACAACCTGGTCGCGAACCCGCGCGTCACCATCGAGACCGGCGCGTTCACCTACGAGGCGGACGCGGCCGTCCTGGACGGCGCGGAACGCGACCGGCTGTTCGCCCGCGCCGTCGAGGCCGACGCCGGATGGGGCGAGTACGAGGAGAAGTCGGGCCGCACGCTGCCGGTCGTCGCGCTCACCCCGATCCACGACGGCCCGCCGCGCGGCCCGCAGGGGCAGGCGCTCAAGCGGATCCACGGCGAGTTCCGCCGCGAACTGGACGCGATCCGCCGGGAGGTCGCCGCGTCCGGGACGACGCTCGGCGCGCAGCTCCGCGTCAACTGCCTCACGTTCTGCCAGGGGCTCGAGTTCCACCACGGGGGCGAGGACGGCATGGTCTTCCCGACGCTGGAGCGGACCCGTCCCGAGCTGGCGCCGGTCATCGCCCGGCTCCGCGAGGAGCACGAGGTGCTGAAGGGCCTGCTGGCGGAGCTGCGGGCGGCGCTGGCGGCGGACGCGCCCGACCCCGCCGCGCTCGCCGCCGACGTGGACCGCCTCGTGGCCGAGGTGAACGCCCACCTCGACCACGAGGAGGACCGGCTCGTCCCGATCCTCGACGAGTTCGTGCTGTAGGCGGGCGGAGCGGGACGTGCCGTCAGGCGAGGAAGTCGAACTCGCGGCCGACGCCGGCGGCGCGGGCGGCCTCGTACGCGGCCCAGCTCAGCGCGAGGTCCTGCCAGGGCAGGCCGACCGGCGCGTACACGGTCACCTCCTCGTCCCGCACCCGGCCCGGGACCTCGCCGCGCAGCAGGTCGCGGAGCGTCCCGGCCGCGTGCTGGACGTCCAGGCCGGCGGACGCGAGGACGCCCGACTCGACCGCGAACGCGATGTCGTCGACGACGACGCGGGCGTTCTTCAGCAGGTCGGGGCCGAGTTCGGCCTTGCCGGGCTCGTCGGCGCCGAGCGAGGTGACGTGCGTGCCGGGCGCGACGTCGGCGGCGTGCAGGAGCGGGCGGCGCGTCCACGTGGCGGTGACGACGATCGCGGCGGCGCGGGCGGCGGCGCGCGGGTCGGGCGCGACGGACGCGGGCGCGCCGAGCCGCTCGCCGTGCCGTTCGGCGAACGCGGCGGCCCGTCCGGCGTCCACGTCGCAGACGGTGAGGGCGCGGACGGGACGCAGTTCGGCGAGGCCCCGCAGGACGAGCTCCGCCTGGGCGCCCGCGCCGACGACGGCGACCGTGTCGGCGGCGGAACGGGCGAGCGCGTGGGTGCCGAGCGCGGCGGCGAGCCCGGTGCGCCACGCGGTGACGGTGGCGGAGTCGAGCTGGGCGAGCAGCTCGCCGGTCTCCACGTCGTGCAGGCAGACGACGCCGCGCAGCGCGGGCCGGTTCCCGGGGAACTTCGCGTTGACCTTCACCGTGTAGGCGGGCACGCCGGGGACGAGGCCGGGCAGCAGCGCCGTCGCGGTGCCGGGGCCGGGCAGCGGCGCGACCGTCCGGTGCGCCGCCGTCCCGGCCGGCGGGGCGGTGAAGCCGCGGCGGAGCGCGTCGAGGCACCCGGCGGGCTCGAGCAGCCCTTCCAGGTCGGAACGGTTCAGAAGGAGCGTCACCGGACCATTCTCCCGTTCCGGGCGGACGGCGTCACGGGCGGGGGCGTTGCCTCGCGGCCACGAGGGCGTCCCAGTCGGTGAGCCAGTTGCGTCCGTTCTCGTCGATGAACGAGCCGGGCGGCGGCGTCACCCGGTGCGCGGCGAGCCACTCGCCGGGACGGTGCATGGACGGGCGGATCCGCCCGTCGCTCGGCATGAGCTGCGGCGGGATCGGCGCGGGCGGCGGGGCGGGGGCGTTCTCGGCCGCCAGGTCCGCGACGTCCTTCTCCTCGGCCATCCCGATGGGGCCCTCGCGGCGCGCGTTGAAGAACTGGTTCACCGCCGGGTGCGTGCTGGACAGGACCATCTCGCGCGGCCCGAACATGACCAGGCCGCGGCGGAACAGCAGGCCGAGGTTGTCGGGCAGGACGCGGGCGGTGCCGATGTCGTGGGTGACGATGAGGAAGGTCGTCCCGAACTCGGCGTTCACGTCCACGAAGAGCTGGTTGAGGAAGGCGGTGCGGACGGGGTCGAGGCCCGAGTCGGGCTCGTCGGCGAGGATGATCTCCGGTTCCAGGACGAGCGCGCGGGCGAGGCCGGCGCGCTTCTTCATCCCGCCGGAGATCTCCCCCGGCAGCTTGTCGCCCGAGCCGGACAGCCCGACCATGTCCATCTTCTCCAGGACGATCCTGCGGATCTCGGCCTCGCCCTTCTTCGTGTGCTCGCGGAGCGGGAACGCGATGTTGTCGAAGACGTTCATGGAGCCGAACAGGGCGCCGTCCTGGAACAGCACACCGAACGTGCGGCGCATCCGGTACAGGTCGCGCTCGCGCAGGCGGGGGACGTCGCCGCCGCCGACGTAGACGTGGCCGCGGTCGGGGCGCAGCAGGCCGACGAGGTTCTTGAGGAACACGGACTTGCCGGTCCCGGAGGGGCCGAGCAGCGCGGAGATCTCCCCCGCCGGGATCGTGAGGGACACGTCGTCCCAGATCACCTGCCGTCCGAACGACTTCCTGAGCCCTTCCACCCGGATCTCGACGCCCATGGGCCCTCCCGTGCCTTCCGCGCGGGGACCGGGGGCGGGGGGTTCCGCCGGCGCTCGTCCGGTCCCCCGTCCCTCCGTTGTACGCCGGGATCGGCCCGCTGGGGAGGCCCAGCGGACGGTCGTCCGCCGCCGGGTCATCGAGCGGCGGAGCCCGCTGCGTCAGACATCGATGTCGTCCCGGCAGGAGTACTTCTCGATCTCCGCCGCGCTCGGCCTGTACGCGCCCGGGGACAGCTTCCGCGCCGAACCATGGAACGATTCATTGAAAGCCTCGTCCCACGTCGGACGGGCGTACCGCGCGCCGGACCGGGGCGGCGGTTCGGGCGCCGTGTCGAACGCGCGATTGAAGATTGAACGGGGCGTCGAACGGCGCCCCCGTACTCCCCGCGCCGCCTGCGGCTCCGCACTCAACGTGCCAACGCGTTCACACTCGTTTAGTCACCTTCTTGCCTTACGTCCGCTTTGCCGGTTCCTCAACCATGTGCGGTGTCTCCGGCGCGCCATCGGGGCGCGCCAGCTCCCCCCTGGAGGCACGAATGTCCAAGCGTCACGGACGCGCCCGCGCCGCCGCCGGAACCGCCGCGGCGGCGGCCGGCCTCGCGGCGGCCGCCCTCGTCACCGCCCCGCCGGCGGCCGCCGCCCCCGCGGCCCCGGGTGCTCCCGGCGAGGTGGCGGCCCACGCGGACGCCGCGCTGATGGCGATCGAGGCCGGGTTC
>NZ_JBFAUZ010000027.1:0-125705 GCF_040679555.1 Spirillospora sp. NPDC052242 | reverse complement strand
CGGGTCGCTCACCCCGACGCCGGGGAACTCGAGGACGTGGCTGCGGAAGTACCGCCGGGCGGGCGGGCCGGTCGGCCGTCGTGCGCGGTCAGGAGTTGCGCTGGGCGGCGTCGTCGCCGCCGCGGCGGGTGCGGCGGCGGCGCGGGGCGCGGCGCTCGCCGTCCTCGCGGTCGCGGCTCTCGCCGTCGCCGTCGGCCTCGGCGGGCGCCTCGGCGGCCTCGCCGTCACCGTCGCCGGCCTTCTCCGCGGACTCCCGCTCGATCACGTCGACGGGGACCAGCGACAGCTTGCCGCGCTGGTCGATCTCGGTGACCTCGACCTGGATCTTCTCGCCGACGCCGATGACGTCCTCGACGTTCTCGATCCGGGCGCCGCCGTGCAGCTTGCGGATCTGCGAGACGTGCAGCAGGCCGTCCTTGCCGGGCAGCAGCGACACGAACGCGCCGAACGTGGTCGTCTTGACGACGGTGCCGAGGAACCGCTCGCCGACCTCGGGCATGTGCGGGTTGGCGATCGAGTTGATCGCCTGCCGCGCGGCCTCGGCGGACGGGCCGTCGGTGGCGCCGACGTAGATCGTGCCGTCGTCCTCGATGGTGATGTCGGCGCCGGTGTCGTCCTGGATCGAGTTGATCATCTTGCCCTTGGGGCCGATGACCTCGCCGATCTTGTCGACCGGGACCTTGATGGTGATGATCCGCGGCGCGTTCGGGCTCATCTCGGCGGGCGCCTCGATGGCCTCCTGCATGACGTCGAGGATCGCCAGGCGGGCGCCCTTGGCCTGCTTGAGCGCGGCGGCCAGCACCGAGGCGGGGATGCCGTCGAGCTTGGTGTCGAGCTGCAGCGCGGTGATCAGGTCGCGGGTGCCGGCGACCTTGAAGTCCATGTCGCCGAAGGCGTCCTCGGCGCCGAGGATGTCGGTGAGGGTGACGTACTCGCCGCCCTCGTGGATCAGGCCCATCGCGATGCCCGCGACCATCTGCTTCAGCGGGACGCCGGCGTCCAGCAGCGACATCGTGGACGCGCAGACCGAGCCCATCGAGGTGGAGCCGTTGGAGCCGAGGGCCTCCGACACCTGCCGGATCGCGTAGGGGAACTCCTCGCGGGTCGGCAGGACCGGGATCAGGGCGCGCTCGGCGAGGGCGCCGTGCCCGATCTCGCGCCGCTTCGGCGAGCCCACCCGGCCGGTCTCACCGGTGGAGTAGGGCGGGAAGTTGTAGTTGTGCATGTAGCGCTTGGTGCGCTCGGGGTTGAGCGTGTCGATCATCTGCTCCATACGGAGCATGTTGAGCGTGGTCACGCCGAGGATCTGCGTCTCGCCGCGCTCGAAGATCGCCGAGCCGTGCACCCGCGGGACGACGTGCGCCTCGGCGGTGAGCTGGCGGATGTCCTTGGTGCCGCGGCCGTCGATGCGCAGCCCGTCCCGGACGACGCGCTCGCGGACGAGCTTCTTGGTGACGGCGCGGAACGCGGCGGAGATCTCCTTCTCGCGGCCCTCGAACCGCTCGGCGAGCTTCTCGGCGGCGGCCGCCTTGATCTCGTCGAGGCGGGTCTCGCGCTCCTGCTTGCCGGCGATGGTGAGCGCCTGCGCGAGGTCGCCGCCGACGGCCTCGGTGACGGCGTCGAGGGCGTCGTCCTGGTAGTCCAGGAAGACGGGGTACTCGGCGGTCGGCTTGGCGGCGACGGCGGCGAGGTCGCTCTGCGCGCGGCACAGCACCTTGATGAACGGCTTGGCGGCCTCGAGGCCCTCGGCGACCGTCTCCTCGGTCGGGGCGGCGGCGCCCTCGGCGACGAGCTTGAGGGTGTCGCGGGTCGACTCGGCCTCGACCATCATGATCGCGACGTCGCCGTCCTCGAGGACGCGGCCGGCGACGACCATGTCGAACGTGGCGCGCTCGAGTTCGGGGTGGGTGGGGAACCCGACCCACTGGCCGTCGATCAGCGCGACGCGGACGCCGCCGATCGGGCCGGAGAACGGCAGCCCGGCCAGCTGGGTGGACATCGAGGCGGCGTTGATGGCCACGACGTCGTACAGGTGGTCGGGGTGCAGCGCCATGATCGTCTCGACGACCTGGATCTCGTTGCGCAGGCCCTTGGCGAAGGACGGGCGCAGCGGCCGGTCGATCAGCCGGCAGGTGAGGATCGCGTCCTCGGAGGGACGGCCCTCGCGGCGGAAGAACGAGCCGGGGATGCGCCCGGCCGCGTACATCCGCTCCTCGACGTCCACGGTCAGCGGGAAGAAGTCCAGGTTGTCCTTGGGCTTCTTCGACGCGGTGGTCGCCGACAGCACCATCGTCTCGTCGTCGAGGTAGGCGACGGCCGAGCCGGCGGCCTGGCGGGCCACCCGGCCCGTCTCGAAGCGGATGGTGCGGGTGCCGAACGTGCCGTTGTCGATCACGGCCTCGGTGCTCTGCGCTCCGTCGATGCGCACGGCTTCTGTCACGGGAAACCTCCTCAGGTTCCGGTTTCGGTCCTCGCGGCCGTTTCCCGTGGCTTGTCACGCTGCCGGTCTTCGATCGAAGCACCCGGATCCCGTGCCCGCCGACGCGGGCGGATCGGATCCGGAAGCCACTACCGAGGACCGGCCCGCACCAGCGGTGTCCGCGAGGCTTTCTCTTCGGTTTTACGGCCGGTCCGGCCGGTGGGCCGGACGGGCGCGTGGTGCGCCGGGGCGGCCCGTCCGCCGGCCCCGGCCCGGCCGGGGGCCTCGACGGCCCGGCCCGGCCATAAAAGGAAGGGAGTGGCCCGATGGCCACTCCCTCACACCGCTAGCGGCGCAGACCGAGACGCTCGATCAGCTTCCTGTACCGGTTGATGTCCTTGTTGGCGAGGTACTTCAGGAGCCGACGACGCTGGCCGACCAGCAGCAGGAGGCCGCGGCGGCTGTGGTGGTCGTGCTTGTGCTCCTTGAGGTGCTCGGTCAGATCGGTGATGCGCCGGGTCAGCAGCGCGACCTGGACCTCCGGAGACCCGGTGTCACCCTCAGTGGTCGCGTACTCGGCGATGATCTGCTTCTTCGTGGCGGTGTCGAGCGACACGTGGCTCCTTCGTAAGGTCGTCACCCGCAGATCCCGGCCCGGAAACGGGCGGACGGGTCCGCATGGTGCGTCATTGAGAGATGTGGCGAGCCGCATGAGGGTGCAGCCAGCCGCACCGGGGCCCTTCCCGGCGATTCTTCACCGTACCATGCCGGGACGACGCACCGTCACGGTCCGGGTTCCGCATGATCACGGAGGGTGCGGCGCGCGTCCCGCCCCGCGCGGGACGTCAGCCGGCGGGCGTCCCGGACCCGTCGCCGGACGTCGCGGACGTGTCGCCGGACGCGTCCGAGGTGATCTCCCGGGCCCGGTCGACGTCCCGGTGCATCTCCTCGACGAGCGCGTCGATCGAGTCGAACTTGAGCGTGTCCCGGATGCGGGCGGTGAAGTCGACGCCCATGTGCTCGCCGTACAGGTCGAGGTCGTCGCGGTCGAGCGCGTACGCCTCGACGGTCCGCTCCCCCGCGCCCTCGAACGTCGGGTTCGTCCCGATGGAGATCGCGGCGGGCCAGCGGAAGCCCGGATAGCGGTCGGAGTCGCAGACCAGCCAGCCGCCGTAGACGCCGTCGGCGGGGATCGCGGTGTTCGGCAGCGTCTCCAGGTTCGCGGTCGGGAAGCCGAGCGCCCGCCCGCGGCGGTGGCCGCGCACGACGACGCCCTCCACCCGGTGCGGACGGCCGAGCGCCTCGGCGGCGGCCTCGACCTCGCCCGCCTCCAGCCGTTCCCGGATGGAGGTCGAGGAGATCGTGTCGCCGTCCGCCACCAGCGGGACGCCCTCGGCGGTGAAGTCGTACTTGCCGCCGAGCTCCTGCAGCAGCGCGATGTCGCCCTTGGCCTTGTGCCCGAACCGGAAGTCCTCGCCGACGATGACGTGCGCCGCGTGCAGCCGGTCCACGAGGACC
Source organism: Spirillospora sp. NPDC052242 (assembly GCF_040679555.1). Classification (NCBI taxonomy): domain Bacteria; kingdom Bacillati; phylum Actinomycetota; class Actinomycetes; order Streptosporangiales; family Thermomonosporaceae; genus Spirillospora; species Spirillospora sp. NPDC052242. The sequence goes on along the minus strand of NZ_JBFAUZ010000027.1, from coordinate 121,768 downwards.
TGCTGGACGAACTCGTCCGGCGGCGTCTTCGACAGGTCGAGCGTGAACGGGACGACCACGACCGCGTCGGTGCCGAGGCCCTCGAGCAGCTCGATGCGGCGGCCGGTGGTGGCCAGCAGCGGCGGGTGGGTGCCGGGCCGCACGACCTCGTCCGGATGCGGATCGAAGGTGATCACCACCGAGCGCAGCCCGCGCCGCCGGGCCTCCTCGGCGGCGGCGCCGACGATCCGCTGATGCCCGCGGTGCACACCGTCGAACACGCCGATGGTGACCACCGAACGGCCCCAGTCGGCGGGTACCTCGTCGAGGCCATGCCAGCGCCGCACCATGCTCTCCCTGCGTAGGACGTATCCGTCCGGTTCATGTCTGCCCGGTTCTTGCCGTCGCCATAAAGGGTGCCATGCGTCCCGAGCCGACGTCGTGGGAGGGGCGTCCTAACGCGGGTAAACGCGGGTGAACGCGTCCGGAGCGCGCGCGGGGCGGGTCAGCCGGACTGGTACACGACCAGCGAAACCGCGATGTACTGGAGGACGTACGCCACGAGCGTGAACGTGTGGAACACCTCATGGAAACCGAACCAGTTCGGGAACGGGTCGGGGCGGCGCAGCCCGTAAACGACGCCGCCCAGGCTGTAGCAGACGCCGCCGACCGCGACCAGGACGCACGCCGCGAGGCCCGCGCCCTCCAGGAACTGCGGCATGAAGAACACCGCGACCCAGCCCAGGACGATGTACAGGGTGACGTAGAGCGCGCGCGGGGCGCCGATCCAGGCCGTCCGGAACACGACGCCGGCGATCGCGCCCGTCCACACGGTGGCCAGGACGGCGATGCGGACGCCGCCGTCCAGGGCCACGACCGCGAACGGCGTGTACGTCCCGGCGATGATCAGGTAGATGTTCGCGTGGTCGAAGCGGCGCAGCACCTCGATGACCCGGTGGGAGCGCTGCCGGTGGTAGGTGCCGGAGATGCCGAACAGCAGCCCGGACGCCGCCACGTACACCGCCGAGGCCAGCCTGGCCTCCGTCGTCGGGCCGAGCGCGACCAGCACGAGCCCGGCGACCAGGACGGCCGGGAACGCGCCGATGTGCAGCCAGCCGCGCAGCCTCGGGCGGGTGGGGGATTCGACGGATGTGCTCGCGGTAGGGTCGCTCGTCGCCGTCGCCATGGGCACCTCCTGCTATGACCATGCCACAACAAACTTACGGTTACGTAGGTTACGCCACCGTAGGTTGATTCGCACCGGCGCCCCGGCGTGACGATCGACACGGCCCGCCGCGGGCGTGCCCCGAGCCCGTCAGGGAACGAAGACCGCCAGAGGCTTGGCCGCGCGCCCCTGCTCCTCGACGAGCGCGAGCAGCGTCCCGTCCGGCCCGAACACGCCGACCGGGCCCGGGCCGAGCCCGGCCGCCGGGAGCCGCCCCCCGTGCGCGACCTTGCGGGCGTCGTCCGCCGACACGTCCCGGCGCGGGAACGCCGCGGCGACCGCCTCGTTCATCGGCAGGATCTCGAGGTTCTCCGCCAGGTCGTCCAGGGTGCGGGCCATGCCGAGGTCGTAGGGGCCGACGCGGGTGCGGCGCAGCCGGGTCAGGTGCCCGCCGCAGCCGAGGGACGCGCCGAGGTCGCGGGCCAGCGCGCGGATGTAGGTGCCGGACGAGCACGCGACCGACGCGTCGACGTCGATCAGGTCGCCGTCGCGCCGGACGCCGGTGACGGCGAAGCCGTGCACGGTCACCGGGCGGGCCTTGAGCTCGACCTCCTCGCCCTTGCGGGCCATCTTGTACGCCCGCTCGCCGTTCACCTTGATCGCGCTGACCTGCGGGGGCACCTGCTCGATGCGTCCCGTCAGCGCCGCGACGCCCGCGTGCAGCGCCTCGTCCGTCACCGCCGCGGCGGACGCCGACGCGGTGATCTCGCCCTCGGCGTCGTCGGTGTTGGTCGACTGCCCGAGCCGGATCGTCGCGTCGTAGCCCTTCTCGGTGAGGGCGAGGTGCCCGAGCAGCCGGGTCGCCTTCCCCACGCCGAGCACGAGGACGCCCGTCGCCATCGGGTCGAGCGTCCCCGCGTGCCCGACCCGGCGGGTCTTCGCGAGCCGCCGCATGCGGCCGACGACGTCGTGCGAGGTCCAGTCCGCCGGCTTGTCGACGATGACGAGCCCCGAGTTCTCCACGCGCGCTCCGATTCCAGGGCCGGGGTCCCCGGCCGGGTTCGACTGGTGGGCCGAAGGGTCAGGACGGGACGGCCTCGCCGGGCGGGCGCAGCGCGCCGCGCAGCCGGTCGATGATGACCGCGGGCTCCCCGGCCGTGGTGAACGCGGCCGCGGTCCGGTGCCCGCCCCCGCCGAGCCCGACGCAGGCGCGGCCGACGTCCACCGCCCCCTTGGAGCGCATGGACACGTACCAGTCGCCGTCGTCGTTCTCCTTGCACACGACCGCGACCTCGGCCTCGTCGGTGCGGCGGAGCTGGTCGATGACGCCTTCGAGCTGATCGTAGGGGACGTCGCGCGCGTCCCGGTCCGCCCGGGCGATCGTCGTCCACACCAGGCCCCGGCCGCCGGCGGCGTCGCGCTCCAGCCGGGCCCGCGCGAGCGCGCCCGCGAGCACCTGCAGGTAGCCGAACGGCGCCCGGTCCCACAGCTCGCGGCTGACCGCCTCGGGACGGACGCCCGCGGTGAGCAGCCGTCCGGCGAGGTCGTGCACCTCCGGGGTGGTGCACGGGTACTTGAACGAGCCCGTGTCGCTCGCGAGCCCCGCGTACAGGTTCTGGGCGATGTCGCCGTCGAGGGGGACGCCGAGCCGCCGGATCAGCTCCTCGACCAGCACGGCCGTCGCGGCGGCGTCCGGGTCGACCAGCCGCACGCCGCCGAACCCGGTGTTGGACGCGTGGTGGTCGACCACGATCAGCGCCCCGGCCCGGTCGGCGTGCCCCGCGAGGGACCCCAGCCGGGCGCGGCCCGCCGCGTCCAGCGAGATCATCAGCCGGGGCGACGCCGGCAGCCGCCCGGGCTCCACGAGCAGCTCCTGGCCGGGCAGGAACCGCAGGATCCCCGGGACGGTGAACGGTTCGCCGAACGACGCGAGGGACCGCTTGCCGAGCGAGCGGAGCGCCCGCGCGAGCGCGAGCATGGAGCCGAGCGCGTCCCCGTCCGGGACGACGTGGCACGCGAGCACGACCTCGTCGGCCGCGCGGATCAGCTCGAGCGCCTTCTCCCATTCGAGGTCGCCGGAGCCGTCGCCGGCGTCCGGGGCGGTCTCTCCGGACGGGGCGGCGCCGTTCCCGGCGAGGGGCACCGGATCGTGGCCGGGGCCCGCGTCGCCGTGGCCCGCCCGGTACCCGCCGGCGACGTGCGACGGCCACTCGTGCGACGGCCACTCGTGCGACCACGCCGCCGGTGCGAGGGCGCGGTCATCGGCGGCGCTCACGACGGCGAACGCCGGGACGAGCCGTCCTCGCCGTCGAACCCGGGCTCGTCGTCGTCGAGCTCGTCGTCCGGCTCGCCGTCGGCGGCGGGCTCGCGGTACGGGTTGGCGTCCCCGGCGTGCGCGGCGCCCTGCGCGGCCCGCGCGACCTCGGCGTCCCGCGCGCGCGCCTTCGCCAGCAGGTCGTCGATGTGGGCGGCGTTCTCCATCAGGGAGTCCATGACGAAGGTGATGCTCGGCGTGTGCCGGATCCCCGTCTGCTTGCCGACCTCCGAGCGGATCACGCCCTTGGCGCTCTCCAGCGCGGCCGCCGTCTCGGCGCGCTCGCCGTCCGACCCGTACACCGTGTAGTACACGGTGGCGTCGCGCAGGTCGTTGGTGATGCGGGTGTCCGTCACGGTCACGAAGCCGAGCCGCGGATCCTTGATCCGCCGTTCCAGCATCTCGGCGACGATCTGCTGGATGCGGTCGGCGAGCTTGCGCGCGCGAGCTGCGTCCACCATGATCGCACTCCCTTTCTATGGTCCGGCGAGGGCCGTGTCCCGGCCGCCGGCCGGATCAGTCCTCGTCATTGAAGAGCCGCTGCCTGGCCGACAACAGCTCGATCTCCGGCCGCCCGAACACCAGGCGCTCGCACTGCTCGAGCACCTGGGTGCAGTTGGCCGCGGTGCCCGAGACCACGGCGATCCCGATCTCCGCCCGCCGGTACAGGTCGTTGTCGCCGGTCTCGGCCACGGCCACGCCCGGGAAGTGCTTGCGCACCTCGGCGATGAGGGGCCGGACCACGGACCGCTTCTGCTTCAGCGACCGGACGTCCCCCAGCAGCAGGTCGAGTGTCAGTGCACCCACGTACACCTGATCGATCACCTCGGGATCTCTCAAAAGTGGAACGACGGCGATCGGCCGCCGTGTTCCCGGCCGACCTCCGCCTTCGGCGGGGGGCGGGACCGGGTATGACAGACGCCAGGCTATGAGATGAGCCTGGCGCCATGTCACCGTTTTTCCGTCGAGCGCCCCGGACCGTCACGTTTCACTCACCCCACCGGCGAGCCAGCACCGCGACCCGGGTGAGGGCCCGAGCCGTCCCGCATCGCCCGCAGGGACGGCAGGACGGGACGCCCCGTCCTTCGTCCCCCGTCTGCGGGGCGGCGCCGGACGCCGTGGCCCTGCGATCACCGCGACGGGAACGCAGGGGCGGCCTGAGTGGATTCCGCGAGCGGGGGCCGATCCGGGGACGGCCGCCCGTCCGGACCCGTGGGTCCGGACGGACGGCCGGCCGTTCGGCTTCCGGGCGTCGCCGGGCGCCTCAGTCGCGGGGCTTCTCCCGCATCTCGAAGCACTCGATGACGTCGCCGAGCTTGATGTCGTTGAAGCCCACGCCGATACCGCACTCGAAGCCCTCGCGGACCTCGGTCGCGTCCTCCTTGAAGCGGCGCAGCGACGACACCGTGAGGTTGTCGGCGATGACCACGCCGTCGCGGACGAGGCGTGCCTTCGCGTTCCGCTGGATGTGGCCGGAGGTAACCATCGAACCGGCGACGTTGCCGATCCGCGGCACCTTGAAGATCTCGCGGATCTCCGCGGTACCGAGCTGGACCTCCTCGAACTCCGGCTTGAGCATGCCCTTGAGGGCCGCCTCGATCTCCTCGATCGCCTGGTAGATGACCGAGTAGTACCGGATGTCGACGCCTTCGCGGTCGGCGATCTCCTGTGCGTTCCGCTCGGGCCGCACGTTGAAGCCGATGATGACCGCGCCCTCCTCGGACGCCAGCGACAGGTTGACGTCGTCCTGCGTGATCGCGCCGACGCCGCGGCGGATGATCCGCAGGCTGACCTCGTCGCCCACGTCGATCTTGAGGAGGGAGTCCTCCAGCGCTTCGACCGAACCGGACACGTCGCCCTTGAGGATGAGCAGCAGCTCTTCCCGCTTGCCCTGCTGGAAGTCCTTGAACAGTTCCTCGAGGGAGCTGCTCTTGCGGCTGCGCAGCAGTTCGGCGTTGCGCTTGCGGGCGACGCGCTTGTCGGCGATCTGGCGGGCCACCCGGTCGTCGTCGACGACCAGGAAGTTGTCGCCCGCGCCGGGCACGGCCGCGAGGCCGAGCACCAGCACCGGACGGGACGGGCCCGCCTCCTCGACGTTGTTGCCGTTCTCGTCGAGCATCGCCCGGACGCGGCCGTTGGCCACGCCGCAGACGATCGAGTCGCCGACCCGGAGCGTGCCGCGCTGCACCAGCACGGTCGCCACGGCGCCCCGGCCCTTGTCCAGGTGGGCCTCGATGGCCGAGCCCTGGGCGGGCATGTCGGGGTTGGCCTTCAGGTCGAGCTCGGCGTCGGCGGCCAGGATGATCGCCTCGAGCAGCCCGTCGATGTTCGTGCCCTGCTTGGCGGACACGTCGACGAACATGGTCTGCCCGCCGAACTCCTCGGCGACCAGGCCGTACTCGGTGAGCTGCGCCCGCACCTTGTTCGGGTCGGCGCCCTCGACGTCGATCTTGTTGACCGCGACCACGATCGGCACCCCGGCCGCGGTGGCGTGGTCGATCGCCTCGGTCGTCTGCGGCTTGACGCCGTCGTCCGCGGCGACCACCAGCACCACCAGGTCGGTGGTGTCGGCACCGCGGGCACGCATGGCGGTGAACGCCTCGTGACCCGGGGTGTCGATGAAGGTGATCTTGCGCTCTTCGCCGTCGACCTCGGTCTCGACCTGGTAGGCGCCGATGTGCTGGGTGATGCCGCCGGCCTCGCCCGCCTGCACGTTGGCGTGCCGGACGGCGTCCAGCAGCTTCGTCTTACCGTGGTCGACGTGGCCCATGACGGTGACCACGGGCGGACGCGCCTGGAGGTGCTCCTCGCCGCCCTCGTCCTCGCCGTACTCGATGTCGAACGACTCGAGCAGCGCGCGGTCCTCGTCCTCGGGGCTGACGACCTGGACGTCGAAGTCCAGCTCGAGCCCGAGCGCCTGCAGGTCGTCGGGGTCGACGGACTGCGTCGCGGTGACCATCTTGCCGAGGTGCATCATGATCGCGACGAGCGACGCCGGGTTGGCGCCGATCTTCTCGGCGAAGTCGGTCAGCGAGGCGCCCTGCGGGAGCCGGATGGTCCGGCCGTTGCCGCGCGGGGCCGAGACGCCGCCGACGGCGGGCGCCTGCATGTTCTCGAACTCTTGACGACGCGCCCGCTTCGACTTGCGCCCGCGTGCGGGACGTCCGCCGGGACGGCCGAACGCGCCTTGCGTGCCGCCGCGACCGCGACCGCCGCCGCCGGGCCGGGGACCGAACCCCGGACGGCCGCCGCCACCGCCACCGCCGCCGGCGCCGCCGCGCGGACCGCCGAAGCCGCCGCCGGGACGACCGCCGCCACCGCCGCCGCCGGGACGACCGCCGCCGCCGGGGCGTCCGCCGCCGCCGGGACCGCGACCGCCGCCGGGGCCGCCGCGACCGGGGGCCGCGGGACGCGAGGACGGCATGTTCATCGGGCTGGGCCGCGGGCCGCCCGGACGGGGCGGCATGCTGCCCGGGTTCGGGCGCGGGCCGCCGGCACCGGGGGCGCCGCCGGGACGCGGGCCCGGACGCGGGCCGCCGGCCGGACCGCCGTCACGGGCGGGACGGTCGCCGCCCGGCCGCGGGCCGGGACGCGGGCCCGGCTTGGGCGCCTGGCCCATGCCGCTGGCGTTGGAGCTGAACGGGTTGTTGCCCGGACGCGGGCCACCGGGGCCGCGGCCGCCGCCCGCGGGGCGGGGGGCGGGACGCGGGCCCGGCTTGGGCGCGCGGGGACCCGGCTTCGGGCCGCCGGCCGGGCGTCCGCCGCCCTGGCCGCCGGGACGCTCACCGCGGTCGGTGCGCTCGGTGCGCTCGGTGCGCTCGGTGCGCTCGGTGCGCTCGGTGCGCTCGCCGGCCGGCGGGGCGCTCGGGCCCTGCGCGGCGGCCGGAGGCGGCACCTGCTGGCCCGGAGCCTGCTGGCCCGGGACCTGCTGGGTCGGCGCCGGCGGGACCGGCGGGCGCGGGCCCGGCTTGGGCGCGCCCGCGGGACCGGGCTTCGGCGCGGCCGGACGCGACGCGCCCTGGCCGGCGGGACCACCGGGTCCACCGGGGCCGGGACGCGGGCCCGGACGCGGACCCTGGGAAGATCGTCCGTCGCCGGCGGGCGGACCCGGACGCGGCGCGGACGGGCGCGGCCCCGAAGGCTTCTTCGGTGCGGCGCGCCTGTCCCCCTGCTTGGAGGAAGAACCATTCTGAAAGGCTTCGGTAAGCCTGCGTACGACCGGCGCCTCGATCGTGGAGGACGCCGAACGGACGAACTCGCCCATCTCCTGGAGCTTGGCCATGACGACCTTGCTCTCTACTCCGAACTCCTTGGCGAGCTCGTATACCCGGACCTTGGCCACTGCACTCCCTACTCGGTCCGGGGGTGCGGCCTCCGGACCGTCGCTAACTTGCCGTACTCATCGCGGCGTGCTCATCGAGCGCTCATAGCAATCTCGACCTGCTTCCCGACTAGACGTCGCTTACCGTTCGGCCATTACGTTCAGCCATCCTGCTGCCGCGCGGCCCGCTCCGCAACCCGCGCCCGCAGCACACCGGCGTCGAGCGGCCCCTGAAGGCGGAACGCCCTGGGGAACGCCCGACGTCGCTCTGCGAGCTCGAGGCATCCCGGATCGGGGTGCAGATGCGCGCCCCGTCCCGGCATCCGCCCGCGCGGATCGGGGACGATCACGCCCTCGACCACCACCAGGCGGAGCAGGTCGGACTTGGCCGTGCGAGCCCGACAGCCCACACACGTACGCGTGGGGGCCGCCCGGCCGCTTTTCAAGAGTCTACCGCGCCGAGGCGTCGGCGGGACCTGTCGCATGGTCTCCTGACGTAGAAGATCCGGATCCGCCGGGCCCGGCGGCCTTGGGGGGCGTTTGCGACCGGGCGCCGCCGCGGTCGTCCGGCTGCGGCCGGCCCTGCCCGCGGGCGTCGGCGCCCCCGGCGGCCTCGACGGGCTCGGTGTCGGACCGGATGTCGATCCGCCAGCCGGTGAGCCGGGCCGCGAGCCGGGCGTTCTGCCCTTCCTTGCCGATGGCCAGCGAAAGCTGGTAGTCGGGCACGATCACCCGGGCGACCCGGGCGTCCGCGTCCACGACCTCGACGTTCGAAACGCGCGCGGGCGACAGCGCATTCCCGACGAACTCGGCCGGGTCCTCCGACCAGTCCACGATGTCGATCTTCTCGCCGTGCAGCTCGGTCATCACGTTGCGGACGCGCCCGCCGACGGGGCCGATGCAGGCCCCCTTGGCGTTCACGCCCGGCTTGCGCGACCGCACCGCGATCTTGGTGCGGTGCCCGGCCTCGCGGGCGATCGCCGCGATCTCCACCGTCCCGTCGGCGATCTCTGGGACCTCCAGCGCGAACAGCTTGCGCACCAGGTTGGGGTGGGTGCGCGACAGCTGCACCGACGGGCCGCGGTGGCCCTTGCGGACCTGGACGACGTAGGCGCGCAGGCGCTCGCCGTGCCCGTACCGCTCCCCCGGCACCTGCTCCTGCGGCGGCAGCACCGCCTCGATCTTGCCCAGGTCGACCAGGACGTTCCGCGGGTCCTTGCCCTGCTGGATGATGCCGCTGACGATGTCGCCCTCGCGGCCCGCGTACTCGCCGAACGTCAGCTCGTCCTCGGCGTCGCGCAGCCGCTGCAGGATGACCTGCTTGGCGGTGGTCGCGGCGATCCGCCCGAACCCGGTCGGGGTGTCGTCGTACTCGCGGAGGGCGGTGCCCTCCTCGTCGGTCTCGGTGGCCCAGACGGTGACGTGCCCGGTGGTGCGGTCAAGCTCGACGCGCGCCCGGGGCGCCGCGCCCTCGGTGCGGTGGTAGGCGATCAGCAGGGCGTCTTCGATGGCCTTCACGGCCACGTCGAGCGAGATGTCCTTCTCGCTCTCCAGGCCCCGCAGGGCGGTCATGTCGATGTCCACGAGGTTCCCCCCTCTAGTCCGGCTCAGCCGGTGAACGCGATTCCTCGGCCGCCGCCCCGGGCGGAGGAGCCTTGAACTCCACCTGGACGCGGCCGCGCCCCAGCTCGCCGAGGCCGAACCGGCGCCGCCGGACGCCCGGCCCGGCGGTCTTCGACCCAGCGGACGTACCGCCGCCGCCCGCGCCGGCTCCCTTCTTCCGGCGCGGCTCGGCGACCTCGATCTCGACGGCCTCGTCGTCGGCCGCGACCACGCGGCCCTCGACCTGCCCGCCCTCCGCCAGCGGCGCGACGACCAGCCGGCCGACGGCGCGGCGCCAGTGCCGCGGCTCGGTGAGGGGCCGGTCGACGCCGGGCGAGGTCACCTCGAGCACGTACGGGGATGCGCCCATGACGTCGGAGCCGTCGAGCAGCGCGGAGGCGGCCTCGCTCAGCCGGGCGATGTCGTCGAGCCCGACGCCGCCGTCGGCGTCCACGACGACCTTGACGAGCCGGCGCCGGCCCGCCGGGCGGACGTCGAGGTCCTCGAGGTCGAACCCGGCCCCGGTCACGGCCGGTTCGAGGAGGCGCCGCAGCTCGGCGGCGGCGACGTCGCGGGACGGGCGCGCCGCCGCGTCGGGGCGGCGCTCCCGGCCGCTCCCCTCGCGGTCCCCATGGGCGCGGCCCCTGCCGGGGCGGCCCCCGCGGGCCGGGCCTCCGCGGGACTCGACGCTCATGGCCCCTCCTCGTGTTGTCCTGATGTCAGCGCGTGTCCGCCGACCCTTCAAGACTATCGACAGCCGGACACCGCAGCGGTCTTTCGGACAGGTCACCGGCGCGGCGGATGTGAAATGCTGGTACCGGCCCGCCGGCGGCGTCGCGGCGACCGACCCCGCGGGCCTCCCCTGCACATCCGGATGCGCGCGTTCCCGTGCGCATCACCGCCCACACCATCCGGTGAGGAGACTCCCTTGCCACAGGCCGTACCGCGCGGCGGCGTGCGGCGCCGGGCGCTGCTCGGGGGCGCGCTCGTCCTGCCGCTGCTGTCCGGGTCGCTGACGGGGTGCGCCGCCGAGGCCGCGGCGCCGGTGCGCGGGATGCCCGCGCTGGTGCGCGCCATCGCCGCCGAGCAGGACCTCATCGCCTCCTACGAGGCGGCCCGCGCCGCGATCCCCGGCCTCGCCGGGGAGATCGACCCCGTCCTGGCGCGGCATCGCGAGCACCTGCGGGTGCTGAAGGAGCATCACGTGCCGGGTTCGGGCGACCGGCGGCACGAAGGCGGGCGGATCCCGTCGCCGAGCGCGCGGCCCGTCCCGTCCGGACGCGACGCGGCGCTCGCGGCGCTGCGCCGCGCGGAGGGCGAGGCGGCCGTGGCGCGCGCCGCCGACACGGCGCACGTCGAGCCGGGGCTCGCGCAGCTCCTCGCGAGCATCGCGGCCTGCGAGGCCGGGCATGCGCGGACGGTCGAGGGCGAACCGGCGCCCGTCCCGGCCGGGTCCGGCGCGCCCGCGCTGCAGGACGCGCTGGCCGCCGAGCACGCGGCCGTGTACGGGTACGGGGTGCTCGGCGGGCGGCTGACCGGCGACCTGCGCGCGACCGCGAAGGAGATGTGGGACGGCCACCGGTCGCGGCGCGACGCGCTGCTGTCGATCATGACCGCGGACCCGGTCGCCGCCGCGCCCGCCTACGAGCTGCCGGTGCGGGTCACCGACGTCCGCAGTGCGGCCGTGCTCGCGGCTTCGCTCGAGGACGGCGTCGTCCCCGGCTACGTCGCGCTGGCGGGGGCCCCGGCCCCGGACCTGCGGGTCTTCGCGGCCGACGGGGCGCTGCGGGCGGCGGGCCGGGCCGCGCGCTGGCGGGCCCGGGCGGGGGCGGCCGCTCCGGCGGACGCGTTCCCCGGGCTGCCGGACTCCGCGCTCGCGCCGCGTCCCGTCCCCGGCGATCGGTGAGTGATCTTCCACACTGCGGGGAACCAACCGGCCCGGAACGGGCGTTGCACTCTGTGCCACTGGACCACTCGGGGGAGGAGCCCAGAAGAGCATGACCACTCCGCACAACGGCGCCTCGAGCGCCCTCGACGAACTGCGGGCCGCCTACCATGAGCAGCTCAACCGGCTGGCCGCCGAGCGCGACGAGGCCCGCCGCAACGCCCGCCGCGCGCAGGCGCAGGCCGACGTGGCCCGCGCCGACCTGGCGAGCCTGAAGAGCCGCGTCGCCGAGCTGCTGAACGCCGCGTCGCGCCACCTGCCCGACCTGCAACCGCTGGAGGCCCCGCCCGCCGAGCCGGCGGCGCTGGACGTCCCGGGCGCCGGCGCGCGGGACGACGCCCGGGGCGACGGTCCCGCCGGCGACTCCACCGGCGAGATCCCGACGGTCGAGGGCCGCGTGGTCCAGGCGCCCGACCTGCCGTCCGCCCGTCAGCGCACCGCGCGTTCGAAGCGGCGCCGCATCGGAACCGCCTGACCTGCGCCCGGGCGGACGCCCGGGATCGGTGTTCGCGCCGGGCTCGGGCGGTGGGCTGCGCTGTTAGGCTCGTGCGAATGACCGCGTACGGCCTTCTCGTCTCCCCTTCGCACAACCGGGTCTACTCGCAGGCCGCCGCCGAACTGGTGCGGGCCGAGCTCGCGGTGTTCGGTGAGCGGGCGCTCGGCGGGCGGGTCCGCGACATCGGGGAGACGTCGATCGGCGGCGTCGCCTACGTGACGTTCGAGGCCGACGAGCTGGGCCCGCGGGACGTGCGGCTGCTGTCGAACCTGTCGTCGCTGTACGCGCTGTTCGAGCTGCGGGACGGCGGCCTGCTGAGGCCGGTGACGGTCGAGCCGCTCGACCTGTTCGGCAGCGACCTGCTGACGATCCAGAAGTACTCGGGGAAGACGAACGAGCACTTCACGAAGCTGCTGCTGAACGTGACGGCGATGGCGACCGACTCCCCCGCGGACCTGGTGGCCGGACGGCCGCGGGTGCTGGACCCGATGTGCGGCCGGGGCACGACGCTGAACCAGGCGATGATGTACGGGTTCGACGCGGCCGGGATCGACCTCGACGGCAAGGACTTCGACGCGTACGCGGCGTTCATCAAGACGTGGCTGCGCAACAACCGGGTGAAGCACCAGGCGGAGGTGTCGAACATCCGGCGCGAGAAGTCGGTGGTGGGGCGGCGCCTGCACGTGACGCTCGGGGCGACGAAGGAGCGGTACAAGAGCGGCGAGACGATCGACATCGAGGTGGTGAACGCCGACTCGCTGCAGGCGGGGCGGTTCTTCAAGCCCGCGTCGTTCGATCTGATCGTGACGGACGCGCCGTACGGCGTCCAGCACGCGAGCCGTCCGAAGGGCGGGCGGCCGGGGCGGCGGCAGGAGCTGTCGCGGAGCCCGGTGGAGCTGCTGGCCGCCGCGGTCCCGGAGTGGGCGCGGCTGCTGCGGCCGGGCGGCGCGATCGGGATCTCGTGGAACACGTTCGTGGGGCGCCGCGAGGAACTGGCGGAGATCCTCGCCGGGAGCGGCCTGCGGGTGGCGGAATCCGAGCCGTACCTGCGGTTCCGCCACCGCGTCGACCAGGCGATCTCCCGGGATCTGATCGTCGCCGCGAGGCCCTAGGTCACCACGCGTCGAGGTGCGGGAGCAGCTCGTCGAGCCGGTGGATGAGGGCGTCGGGGGGCGCGAGGCCGGGCCGGGTGAACGCGTGGGTGGTCTGGTGGTGGATCTGGACGGCCCGGAGCCCGGCCGACTTGGCCCCGTGGACGTCGTCGTAGGGGCGGTCGCCGACGAAGACGCAGGACGCGGGGTCGGGGACGCCGACGGCGTCCATCGCGGCGCGGAACGCCTCGGCGTGCGGCTTGGTCCAGGGGATCTCGCTGGAGTAGACGGCGCCGTCGAGGAGGTCGAGGACGTCGTCGCGGGCGAAGACGCGCTCGTGCCAGTCGCGCCCGCACATCGTGTTGGACAGGACGCCGATCTTGATGCCGCGGTCGCGGAGGGCGCGGAACAGCCCGGGGACGGCCGGGTCGGTGAGGGTGTGCGGGGTCCAGGTCTCGAAGTGGGTCTCCAGGAGCGCCTCGGTGAGCTCCAGTCCGGCGTCCGCGCGCTCGAAGACCTCGGCGAGGGTGGCGCTGCGGTGCTCTTTCTCGCCGCGCCGCCACAGCTCGAGTTCCGCCTCCAGCAGCGCGGCGGCGACCCGCTCGACGTCGTCGGCGGGCAGGTGGGCGGTGCAGACGGCGCGCCACATGTCGCCGAGGTCGATGTCGTGCCACGGGGTCAGGGTGCCGCCCCAGTCGAAGATCACTGCTTTCACGGCCATGCGGGGATGGTAACCATCCGGGCGGTCGGAACGATCATATCGACGATGCGGTGAACGTCCCCGGCGGCGCGAACGGGGCGACGTCCTGACGAGGAGTTGCCCGATGCGCAGAGCTTTGCTCGCGGCCGTGCTTCCCGTCGCGCTGGCGGCGGCGCTGCTGCCGTCCGCGGCGGGCGCGGACCCGATTCCCGACGGCCCCGGCACGGGGCTCGTCCCGGAGTTCGTCGGCGGGCCGGCGACGCCGCGGCCGCTGCCCGGCGACCCGGTCCCGGCGAACCCGCACATGGGCCCGGTCGGGAAGTCGTCGATGCACGCGGACAGTTACGCGTCCGACACCTACCCGTTCCTCGGGCCCCTGGGCCGGAACCCGGAGGTCCTGGACGAGGCGAAGGGCGGCGGGCTCCCGGGGCTGTGCTCGACGGTGACGTTCGCGAAGAGGAGCGGGCTGATCGTCGCGCAGTGCACGCGGGGGCAGAACTTCATGCTGCGGCTGATCGATCCGCGGACGCTGGAGGATCTCGCGACGTTCCGGCTTCCGCCGCGTCCGTCCACGGTCGAGGCGGTGTTCTCGCTGAGTCTCGACAAGGTCTTCACCGACACGTCCGGCGGGGCGTACTACTACCTCGACCCGCAGGACCGCGCGGTGCTCGCCGACTCCGAGTTCCACCTGCGCCGGTTCGCCCACGAGAAGGGCCCGGACGGGCGGTGGCGGTTCGAGGTCGTCGACGACTGGGACCTGAGCCCGTACCTGCCGCACGACTGCGCGACGTGGACGAACCCGTGGCCGAAGGGCGAGTGCGACCCGATCACCGCGGTCGGGCCGGACTGGACGGGCCTGATCTGGTGGGTCACGCGGGGCGGGCGCATCGGCACGGTCGATCCGGACACCGGGACGGTGCGGGTGACGCGGCTGGCGGGCGGCGAGCAGATCCAGAACTCGTTCGCCGCCGGCGAGGACGGCGTCTCGATCGTGTCCGACCACGCGCTGTACGCGATGCGGGCCGACGCGACCGGCATGCCGCGAACCGTCTGGCGCGAGACGTACGACCGGGGTTCGGGCCGCAAGCCGGGGCAGATCGACCAGGGGTCGGGGACGACGCCCACGCTGCTCGGCGACGCGTACGTGGCGATCACCGACAACGCCGACGACCGGATGAACGTGGTCGTGCGGCGGCGGGACGACGGGAGCCTCGTCTGCACGGAGCCGGTGTTCGGCAGCGGGCGGAGCGCGACGGACAACTCGCTGGTCGGGTACGGCGACAGCCTGTTCATCGAGAACAACCACGGCTACCGCAACTTCTTCGAGCTGCCGCCGGGCGGCTCGACGACGGGCGGGCTCGCCCGCGTGGACGTCGACGCCGACGGCGAGGGCTGCCGCACCGTGTGGACGAGCGCGGAGCGTTCGCCGTCGACCGTCCCGAAGGTGTCGGTCCCGGCCGGGCTGCTGTACGTGTACACGAAGGAGCCGCGCCGCGACCTCGTCGACGCCTGGTACCTCACGGCGGTCGACGTCCACAGCGGCCGGACCGTCTACAAGGTGCTGACGGGGACGGGCAAGTGGTTCGACAACAACTGGGCGCCGGTCACGATCGGCCCGGACGGCACGGCGTTCGTCGGCGTGGTCGGCGGGCTCGTCGCCGTCCGGGACCGCCCGGCCGCATAGGGCGCCGGGCTGCGGGCACACCGGGGGCATGAGGCAGCGCAACCCTGGAGAGGACAGAGATTTCCGCGACGACATGGACGACATGGGCGACGACGAGCAGGCCGAGGAGATCGCCCTGACCGAGCAGTACGTCCAGGATCCGCCCGCGGACCACGTCATCGAGGAACCGGACCAGGACCGGGACGGCCTGAGCGTCGCCGAGTACGACGAGCAGGCCGCCCGGCCCGGCGAGGACGAGCGCTGGCCCGACCGGGACGGCCCCGCCGAGTCGGACGCGGTGAACCCGACGAACCGCCCCTGAGGCGGGGCGCCCCCCGCGGCGGGCCGTCCCCGGGACGGGTCCGCCGGTTCCGCATCCGGCCACCCGGGAATGTCCGACACCGACCGTAAGTTCGCACCGTAAAACGATCTTGCGGGGTGAGCGGGCATGGAGCGGGTGGTCGCGGAACGTCCCCGTGCGCGGTGGCGGCGCGCGGGCGTCGCCGTCCAGTGGGCGCTGGCGCTCGGCGCCGTCGCGGCGCTCGTCCTGAACCGCGACCGGCTCCCCGATCCGGGGGCGCTGCGGGCCGCCGCCGAGCGGGCCGATCCGCTGTGGCTGGCCCTGGTCGTGGTGGGCGGGGCGGCGTCGATGGGCGCGTTCGCCCGGTTGCAGCGGCGGCTGCTGCGCGTCGGCGGGCTGCGGATGTCGCTGCGCCGCGCCTTCGCGATCACCTACGCGGGGAACGCGCTGTCGACGACCCTCCCGGCGGGCCCGGCGGTGAGCGTCGTCTACACGTTCCGGCAGTTCCGGCGGGGCGGTGCGCCGGCCCGGCTGGCGACCGCGGTGATCCTGGCGGGCGGCGTGATCACGACGTCGGCGTACACGGCGATCGGGGCGGCGGCGCTGCTGGCGGAGCCGCGCTCGCGCGGGCCGGTGCTGGCGGCGCTCGCCGTCCCGGCCGCGGCGGCGCTGCTCGCCGCGCCCGTGCTGCTGCGGCCGGGCGCGCGCCGCGCGGCGGCGGAGGCGCTGCGCCGGGCGGGCGGCAAGGTGGTCGCGCATCCGCGGCTGGCTCCGCACGCGGAGCGGGCGGCGGCCGCGCTGGCCGAGGCGCGGGACGTGCTGCGGCCGACCGGGCGCGACTGGGCGGTGCTCGCCGCGCTGGCGGTCCTCAACTGGGCTTTCGACATCCTGGCGCTGTTCGCGGCGGCTCACGCGGTGGGGATCGCGGTGCCGCCGCACGGCGTCGCGCTCGCGTACTTCGCGGCGCAGGCGGCGGGCAGCGCGCTGCCGGTGCTGCCGGGCGGGCTCGGCGCGATCGAGACGAGCATGGCGGCGGCACTGGTGGCGCTCGGCGCCGGGCTGGCCCCGGCGGTCGCGGCCGTCGCGCTGTACCGGCTGGTGTCGTACTGGGCGGTCGTCGCGGTGGGCTGGGCCGCGTGGATCGCGCTGCGCGAAGGGCCGCGGGTGTCCGCGCGGACCCGGGCGCGGCTGGCGCGCGCGGGCCGGCTGGTCCTGGACGGCCTGTGCGCCGCGTCGTCCGGGACTGCGCTCGGCATGCGCTACGGCGCGGCGGCCACGCCCGCCGACCCCCGCCGCCGCTGAGCACGGTGGAGATTTAAACCCAATTGTCGTCTATATGCCGCTTAGTGCGGTTTTCTCTGGCGGAGGGCCGGGCAGGGCGGCCTGCGTACAGGCCGGCACGGCACTCGAGCGCACCGGCGGCCGCCGCGAGGCGTGGCCGGAGGTCGGGCGCCCGGTCGTGCGGCCCCGCTCGTCCGGGGAGAACATCATGAACAGCGCGACAATGGAGGCGCTGCGCTCCAGCGTGCGCGGACCGGTCATCGATCCGCGGGACGCCGCGTACGCCGAGGCCCGCAAGGTCTACAACGCGATGATCGACAAGCATCCGGCCGCGATCGTACGGTGCGCGGACACCGCCGACGTGATGGCGGCGGTCGCGGTCGTCCGCGACGCCGGGCTGGAACCGGCCGTCCGCGGCGGCGGGCACAGCGGGCCGGGGCTCTGCCTGGTGGACGAGGGCGTCACCATCGACCTGTCGCCGATGCGGTGGGTGCGGGTCGATCCCGCCGCCCGGACCGCGCAGGTCGGCGGCGGCGCCCTGCTCGGCGACCTCGACCACGCGACCCACGCCTTCGGCCTCGCCGCGCCCGCCGGGATCGTGTCCTCGACCGGCGCCGCGGGCCTCACCCTCGGCGGCGGCCACGGCTACCTCACGCGCAGGTACGGGCTGACGGTGGACAATCTGCTGGCCGCGGACGTCGTCCTGGCCGACGGGAGCTTCGTCACCGCCGACGAGAACGAGCATCCCGACCTGTTCTGGGCGCTGCGCGGCGGCGGCGGGAACTTCGGCGTCGTCACCTCCCTGACCTACCGGCTCCACCCGGTGGACACGGTCGGGATGGCGATCACCGTGTGGCCCGTCGAGCGCACCCGCGAGGTGCTCTCCTGGTACCGCGAGTTCCTCCCGCAGGCACCGGAGGACGTGTACGGCTTCTACACCATGTTCGTCATCCCGCCCGCCCCGCCCTTCCCCGCGGAGATCCACGGCCGGAAGATGTGCGGCGTCGTCTGGTGCCACACCGGGGATCCCAGCCGCTTCGAGGAGACGTTCGCCTCGATCGGCGAACCGGGCACGCCCACGTTCCACTTCGCGTCGCCCATGCCCTACCCCGCCGTCCAGAGCATGTTCGACGACCTGATCCCTCCCGGGTACCAGTGGTACTGGCGCGGCCACTTCTTCGACCGCATCCCCGACGCCGCTCTGGACGTGCACCTCGAGTACGGCGAGAAGGTCCCCACCCCTCTGTCGCTCATGCACCTCTACCCGGTCGACGGCGCCGCCCACCGGGTCGACCCGGACGGCACCGCCTGGAGCTACCGCGACGCCGTCTGGTCCGGCGTCCTCGCCGGAGTCGACCCCGACCCCGCCAACGCCGAGGCGATCCGGCGGTGGTGCGTCGACTACTGGGAGGCCATGCTCCCGTACTCGATGGGCGGCTCGTACGTGAACTTCATGGGAGCGGGCGAGGGCCGGGAGCGGGTCCTGGCGACCTACCGCGACCACTACGACCGGCTCGCGGAGATCAAGCGGACCTACGATCCCGACAACTTCTTCCGCGCGAACCAGAACATCGAACCGGCCCCGCGCCGCTGAGCGCGGGCGTCCCCTCCGACCGCCGACCTAGGCCCGACCAGGACCTTTGACCGAGTTCGTCCCCTTTGGGAATCAGCTTCCCCGTTGGTCGGCTGTACTGGACGTGCGCCGTGCACCGCGCGCGACGCGCGAACGCCCACGAGGAGGGATTGCGTCCATGCTCGACGGAGCCGCCGCGGCATCGCCGACGACCGCGCCCCCGACCGCGCCCCCGACCGTGCCCCCGACGACCGTGCGCCCGGGCGGCGCGGCGGCGTCCGAGGCGCCGCCGGTCACCGACATCGACGCCGCCCGGTTCCGCTCGGTGCTGGGCCGCTTCGCGACCGGCGTGGTCGCCATCACCGCCGTCGAGCCGGGCACCGGGACCCCCCTGGGCCTGGTGGCGAACTCCTTCACGTCCGTCTCGCTCGACCCGCCGCTCGTCGCGTTCTGCGTGGCGCACACCAGCAGCACGTGGCCGCGGCTGCGCGCCGCCGGGCGGCTGTGCGTGAACATCCTCGGCGAGCCGCAGCGGGACGTCAGCCGGCGGCTCGCGGCCAGGGGCGGCGACAAGTTCGCCGGCATCGGCTGGACCCCGTCGCCCGGCGGCGCCCCGCTGATCGACGGCGCCCTCGCGTGGATCGAGTGCTCGGTCGAGCGGGAGCACGCCGCGGGCGACCACGTGATCGTCGTCGCCCGGGTGCACGAGCTCGACAAGCACGCCGACGACGACCCGCTGATCTTCTACCGGGGCGGCTACGGCGGCCTCGCCTGACCACCGGCGCCCGCGCGCCCGCTAGACGGGCTCGTTCTCCGGCGTCCGCAGCCGGGCCAGCACCTGCACCGGGTCGGCCAGGACCTCCGCGAACGCGAACTCGGCGGCGCCGACGAGCGTCGTGTCGTCGCCCAGCGCGGCCGTCCGCAACCGGACCTTGTCGCGCGGCGCGGCCAGCGCGCCCTGCGCCAGCACGCTGCGGACCTGCGCGGCCGCCCCCAGGTAGATGTCGCGGAGCGTCCCGCCGAACACCACCAGGCCCGGGTTGAAGATGTTGACCAGGTTCGCGACGCCGAGGCCGAGCCACGTCCCGACGCGGTGCAGCGCCTCCCGCGCCACGATGTCGCCCCGGTCGGCGGCGTCCACGACGGCGCGCACCGCGTCCCGCCCCACCTGGTCGGGGCGTTCCTCGCGG
Organism: Spirillospora sp. NPDC052242; assembly: GCF_040679555.1. Taxonomy (NCBI): domain Bacteria; kingdom Bacillati; phylum Actinomycetota; class Actinomycetes; order Streptosporangiales; family Thermomonosporaceae; genus Spirillospora; species Spirillospora sp. NPDC052242. The sequence goes on along the minus strand of NZ_JBFAUZ010000027.1, from coordinate 102,147 downwards.
CCGGCGTGGAACAGCAGCGTCCGCTCCCCCACCTCGGCCTCCAGGCAGCCCTTCGACCCGCACGCGCAGCGCCGCCCGCCCGGGTTGACGACCATGTGCCCGACCTCGCCGCCGAACCCCTCGTCGCCGCCGAGCAGCCGCCCGCCGACGATGATCCCGCCGCCGACGCCGACGTCGCCGTGCAGGTAGATGAGGTTGTCGCAGCCCACCCCGGTGCCCCGCTCGTGCTCGGCGAGCGCGCCCAGGTTGGCGTCGTTGCAGACCGACACGGGGATGCCGAGGCCGAGGCGGCGCGACAGCGCGTCGCCCAGCGGCAGGTCGCCGACGTCCAGGTTCGGGCCGAACATGATCGCGTCGTCGGCGCGGCGGACCGTTCCGGGGAAGCCCAGCGCGGCGCCGACGCAGACCGCGTCCCGCTCGGCCTTGCGGACGAGCGAGCGGGCGCCCGCCACGAGCGTGCCGAGCAACTCGGCCGGGTCGGAGTCGCGGGCCCGGCGGCCCTCCCGCCGGTCCAGGATCACCCCGCCGAGGCCGACCCGCGCGACGACGAAGCGGTCCACCGCGACCTCGAACGCCAGCACGTACACCCGCGTGGACTCCGGACGGACGACGAGCGACGGGCGCCCCGCGCGCCGCCCGGGCCCGCGCGGCAGCTCCTCGCGGACGAGCCCGGCCGCGGTTAGATCGGACGTCAGCGCCATGATCGTGCTGCGGTTGAGGCCCAGCGACTCGGCGAGCGTCGCGCGGGACGCGGGGCCCCGCAGGTGCACGAAGCGCAGCAGCGTCCCGAGGTTGTGCCGCCGGACGTCCTCCTGCGACGGTCCCGCCCTCATCGGCGCAGCCCCAGGTCGCCGCTGACGCCCGAGGTGATCAGTTCGACGACCTGCCGGTGCGTGACGTCGGCCGTCCGCACCTGCGCGGCGGTCCGGCCGAGGTAGAGCGCGCAGATGCGGTCGGAGACGGCGAACACGTCGTTCATGTTGTGCGAGATCAGCACGACCGCGAGGCCCCGGTCGGCGAGCCGCCGCACGATCTCCAGGACCTGCTGGGTCTGCACGACGCCGAGGGCCGCCGCGGGCTCGTCCAGGACGACGACCTTGCAGTCCCACAGCACGGCGCGGGCGATCGCGACCGTCTGCCGCTGCCCGCCCGACAGGTGCGCCACCCGCCGCCGCACCGAGTCGACCGTCCGGACCGACAGCCCGGACAGGGTGCGGCGGGCCATGTCCTCCATGGTCTCCTCGTCGAGCGCGAGGCCGCGGCGCCGCTCCCGGCCGAGGAAGAGGTTCTCCACGATGTCGAGGTTCTCGCACAGCGCGAGGTCCTGGTGGACGACCTCGATGCCGAGGGACGACGCCGCGCGGGGGCTGCCGAGCCGCACCGGGCGTCCCTCGAAGCGGTACTCGCCGCGGTCGATCGCGTGGACGCCGCCGATGCACTTGACGAGGGTGGTCTTGCCGGCGCCGTTGTCGCCGACGAGGGCGGTGACCTCGCCCGGATGGGCGGCGAAGGAGACGTCGTGCAGCACCTGGACCGAACCGAAGCTCTTGTCGATGCCGCGCAGGTCGAGAACAGGAGTTCTGGACATCCCGCTGGGCTCCCACCGTGCCGCGCCGCCGCGTCCCGCGCGGCCGTGGACGCCGAGCGTATCAGCGGTCGCCCACGGCGCGGAAACGCCCGCGGGCCCGTCCGGAGCGGGGAACCCGGACGGGCCGGCGGGCGCGACCGGGGAGCCGACGGCGCGCGCCATCGGCTCCCGGTGGTCGCCGGGCCGGTTCATCTGCCCGCGGCGCTGCGCCGCCGGCGGGCCAGCGCGTCGATGCTCGCGGCGAACAGCAGCACGAGGCCGGTGATGAGCAGCGTCAGGTACGCCGACGTCCCGATCAGCCCGAGCCCGTTCTGGATCATCGCGATGACCAGGCCGCCGAGGATCGCGTCCCGCGCCTTGCCGCGGCCGCCGAACAGGCTCGTCCCGCCGATCACCGCGGCGCCGACCGCGTACAGCAGGGTGTCGCCGCCGCCCGCCGCGGTGTTGACCGACATCAGCCGGGACGCCGCGACGATGCCGCTGACCGCCGCCAGCCCCGACCCGATCATGAAGACGGAGATCCGGATGCGGGTGACGTTGATGCCGGCCCGCCGCGCGGCCTCCGCGTTGCCGCCGACCGCGTACACGTGCCGTCCGAACGGCGTCCGGGTGAGGACGAACGTGCAGCCGATCAGCAGGACGCCGACCAGCAGCACGCCCCACGGGACGCCCGCGACGACGGCCAGCGGGCTGGGCGCGCGGTCGACGCTCAGCACGGCGGTGCCGATGAGCAGCGCCGCGGCGATGGCGCCGGACTGGACGAGGACGAGCTGCAGCGGGCGGGAGTGCAGGCCCGCGGAGCGCTGCCGCCGCCAGCGCAGCAGCTGCAGGCCCGCGTAGCCGGCCGAGCAGGCGATGGCGAGCGTCCAGCCGACCCAGATCGGCATGTTGCGGTTGGCGAGCGCCACGATGACGTCGTCGCGGACGGCGACCGTGCCGCCCTCGCCGATGAGCCACAGGATGACGCCCTGGAGGCCGAGGAAGAACGCCAGCGTGACGACGAACGAGGGGATCCGCACCACCGCGACCAGCCAGCCGATCACGGCGCCGATGACGATCCCGGCGGCGAGGGCGCTGAGCACCGCGACCGGCCAGGCGTATCCGGCGTCGGTGAGCAGCTTGGCGAGGACCGCCGCGGTGACGCCGCTCGTCACGCCCGCCGACAGGTCGATCTCGCCGAGGAGCAGCACGAACACCAGGCCCATCGCGAGCAGCGAGATGGGGAGCGCCTGGGTGAACAGGTTCGCGATGTTGGTGTTGCTCAGGAAGGTCTCGGGCTTGAGGGCGGTGAACAGCACGACCAGGGAGATCAGGCCGAGCGCGGCGGGCAGGGCGCCCAGCTCGCCGGCCCGCAGGCGGCCCCAGTAGTCGAGCAGCGCCGACCGCAGGTCGTGCTCGCGCAGGTCGGTGGCGAAGTCCGAGTCCGCCAGCTTCACGGCGGCCTTCTTGCCTTCGGGGATTTCGGTGGACACCTGCTGCCCCTTTTCAGATGTTCTCGGCGGCGGTCGTCGGCGCGAGGCCGAGATCACCGGAACGGCCGGCGGTGATGAGCTCCACGACCTGGCCGTGGGTGACCTCGGAGCGCGCGACGTCCGCCGCGACCCGTCCGAGGTAGAGGGCGGTGATCCGGTCGGCCACCCGGAACACGTCGTTCATGTTGTGCGAGATCAGCACGACGGCGTGGCCGGTGTCGGCGAGCCGCCGCACCAGGTCCAGCACCTGCTCGGTCTGCGCGACGCCGAGCGCGGCCGTCGGCTCGTCCAGGATGACGACCTTCGACTCCCACAGGGCGGCCTTGGCGATCGCGACCGTCTGCCGCTGCCCGCCCGACAGGTTCGACACCTGCTGCCGCACCGACTTGACCGTCCGGACCGACAGCCGCGCGAGCGTCTCGCGGGCCGCCTTCTCCATGGACGCCTCGTCCAGCACGGCGAACTTCCGCCGCTCCCGGCCGAGGAACATGTTCTGGACGATGTCGAGGTTGTCGGCGAGCGCGAGGTCCTGGTAGACGACCTCGATGCCGAGGTCGGCGGCGGCGCGCGGGCCGTCGATGGTCACCGGGCGGCCCTCGAACTCGATCCGGCCCGAGTCGACGGGATGGATCCCGGCGATGCACTTGATGAGGGTGGACTTTCCCGCGCCGTTGTCGCCGACGAGGGCCATCACCTCCCCGCGCCGCACCGCGAAGTCCACGTCGTGCAGCACGTGGACGGGGCCGAAGCTCTTGTTGAGCCCGGTCAGGCGCAGTACGGGGTCACCGTTGTCTGCCACGTGTTTCCTTCCAGGGGTCGTGCCCGTGGCGGGCCCCCGGCGCGTCCCGGGGTTCCGGGCACCCGGGGCGCGGGGAGCGGGGGCCCGCCACGAGGTCAACGGGGAGCCGTGCCCTTACTGGACGCCGGCGTCCTTGCACTTCTGCGCGTAGGCGCCCGCGCACAGCTCCGCGGCCTTCACGAAGCCGTCGTCGACGACCCGCTTGATGTTCTCCTTGGTGACGGTGACCGGCTCGAGCAGCACCGACGGGACGTCCCGGTTGCCCTTCGGGTCCTTGACGGTGCCGTTCGTCTCGCCCTTCTCGCCCTTCAGCAGCGACACCGCGAGCTTCGCGGCGGCGTCCGCCTCCTGCTTGATCGGCTTGTAGACGGTCATGCACTGGTTGCCGTCCAGGATGTTCTGCAGGCCCTGCAGGGTGGCGTCCTGGCCGGTCACGGCGACCTCTCCGGCGGCCTGGTTCTTCTTCAGGATCGAGATGACCGCGTTGCCGATGCCGTCGTTGGCGGCGAGCACGCCGTCGATCTCGCCCTTCTGCTCGGTCCACATCTGCTCGAACAGCGTGGCGGCCTCTTCGGCCTTCCAGTCCGGGACGGCCTGCTCGGCGACCTTCTTGTAGTTCGCGACCTTGTCGAGGACGCCGTGGTAGCCCTGCGCGAAGAGCGTCGCGTTGTTGTCGGTCGGGGCGCCGTTCAGGTAGACGATGTTCGACTGCTCGTCGCCGAGGCACTCCTGCAGGCCCTTGCCGAGGTGCTCGCCGACGACCACGTTGTCGAACGACACGTAGTAGTCGGAGACGCCGCCGAGGGTGAGCCGGTCGTAGTCGATCGTCGGCACGCCCCGGTTCTTCGCCAGGCGCTGCACGGCCGCGGCCGAGTTGGAGTCGATGCCGTCCACGATGAGGACGGTGACGCCGTTGGTGAGCATCTGCTCGGCGATCGTCTGGAACCGCTGGGCCGAGCCCTCGGCGTTCTGGATGTCGTACTCGACGCCCGCCGCCTTGAACGCCTCGGCCAGGTACGGGCGGTCGAAGCTCTCGTAGCGGTCCGACGACGTCGTGTCGGGCAGGATCACGCCGATCTTGCCCTCGGCCGCGCCGGCCGCGCCGTCCTCGGAGTCGTCCCCGCAGGCGGTGAGCGACGTGAGCGACAGTGCCGCGGCGGCGGACGCCGCCGCCAGGCGGAGGATCCCCTTGCGCATTGCACGGGTCCTTTCTGGGGGGTCGGCCGCAGAGCGGCCTCGGGGGGGTTTTCTCCGCCGGTGTGCGGGCCCGTCCCCACCGGCGTGAATGTTGTGTCCCGCAACTTATGTCCCGTCCGGCCGTCGCGCCAGACCCGGACCCCGCCCAATTTGTTGTGGGCAGTAACAATCAAGTAACGCGAGGCGAACCGCACGTTGCCGGCGAACGACCTGATCAAGCCCATGACCGGCCCGGACGCCGGATTGTTCGCCGGATCAACATTCCCGGGTTCCGCGCGACCCCGGAACCTGTCCGGCGCGGCGCGGCTCTGAGTGGAGTCCTGTCGCGACGAAAGCGGAGAGCCATCGATGACCTCAGAAGGAACCGGCGCCGGGCACCTCGTCGACGAGCTGTGCGGGCGGTGGGAGGCCGCCGCGGCCGAACCGGACCGCGGCGACGCCGAACGGGCCATCGCGGAACTGTACGAGGCCCGCGGGTGGGGACGCCCCAAGGCCGTCGTCTGGCTCGACTCGCCCCTGGCGGGGGCGATAGCGGCGCGGACCCTCCTCTACGGCCACGAGCATCTGGACCGGGCCCGCCACCCCGAGGCGCACGACCTCTGGGCCGGTGCGGCGACGGCGCGCCTGGAGGGGACGTACGGCACCTTCGGCGGACCGGAACCCTCCTCCTTCGAGGAGAACGAGCCCCTCGCCGCGAGATGGCGGGTCCCGCCGGTCGACTCGGCCCACAAGCTGTCCTACGACCTGGACGGCCCGGACGTCCGGGCCGTCCTCGGCCGTGTCGGCGAACCCGCCTGGGCGATCAACACCGCCGTCGTCCACCGCTTCAAGGAGGAGGCGCTGTCGCCCGGCGATCCCGGACTCTTCGCCGCCGTCGCCGCGCGGGCGCACGAGCGGTTGCTGCGGGACCTGCGCCCGGCCTTCCCCACCGAGCACTGGGACGCGGTGTCTGCGGCGCTCCGCTCCTGCGCCGAGGCGCCGCGGCCGGACGACTGGAAGCGGTGGCGGCGGGTGTGGGAGGCGGTGCGCGCACCGAACCACCACGCGCTGCTCATCCTCGCGGCGGTGCGCCACGGCGGCGTCCCCGGGACCGGCGACCTCGCGGCCCGGCTGCGCATGGTCCCGGCCGTGGGCTGGTGGTGGGCGCTCAACGACATCGCCGTGGTGGCCGCGCCGCCCGTCGAGGCGCACATCGATTCGCTGGGCCGGCTGCACCGCGAGGACGGGCCCGCCGTCCGGTACGCGGACGGCTTCGCGCACCACTGCTGGAGCGGGCAGCTCGTGCCGGCCGGGCTCGTCGATCCCGGGTGGAGCGCGGCGGACGTCGTCCGGGCGTCCGACGAGGAGCTGCGGGAACGGGCGGTACGGGAGTTCGGCGCCGCCTCGTACGCCGCCCTTCTCCCGGCCGACCAGGTCGCGTCCGACCTGCGGCGCTGCGCGGTCGACCGGCTGGGCTGGGCGCGCTTCGCCGCCGAGGCGCCGCTGGCGCGCGTCGCCGGGCCCGTGCCCGACCCCGGCGATCCGGGGTGCGAGCTGACGCTCCACGACGTCCCCGCGGTGCTGCTCGGCCGGGCCGCCCGCGTGGTGGTGCGGTCCGGCGGCGCCTGGGACGGGGCCGCGATCCTCGTGCCCGCCGACGCTTCGGACCCGCTGGAGGCCGCGGGCTGGCTCGGCTTCGGCGCGCCCGAGCCGGCGCCGCTGCCCGACCTGCTGACGCGCATCTGGGAGAGCGAGGAGCTGCAGGACCACCTCGCCGGGCTCGACTGCGCGATGCCGCACGAGCACGTCGAGGCCGTCCACCTGTACTGCGGCGCCCCGCTGTACGCGTTCGCCGGGCACGGCACGGGCGGCACGTACTTCCTGTGCGGCGACGGTCCCCGGCGTCCGGTCCTGTACGCCGACTCCGAGGGCGGCTACCAGGTGCTCGGCCGCGATCTCGAGGAGGCCCTGCGGTTCATGGTCAGCGCGAACCCCGACGGCGGCGACCCCGAGGAGGCCGACGACGAGGCCGCGGAGGCGTTCGGGCTGCGGCCGCTGCCGCCCGGGGAGTACCGGGCGCAGCGCCGCGGGGCCGAGGCCATGGCGGGCGCGCTCGCGCTGGTGATGGCCGACGAGAACAACGTCTACGACTACCGGCCGACCACGTGGTTCCGCTGCTGAACCGGCGCGTCAGAGCGGCGACGCGAGCACGGCGGCGATGCGGTCGGCCGCACCGGCGACGTCGTCGGCCAGGGTGATCCGCTCCGACCACGACCACCAGAACCACCAGCCGTCGGCGGCCTCCTCGACGAGGATGTTCTCGGTCAGGGCGGACGCGTCCGGGTTCGCCACGTGCAGCGCGGGCGACTGCCCGCGGGGCAGCGTGAGCCGCACGCGGAAGCCGCGCGCGGCCAGCGCGTCGCCGAGCTCTTCCAGGTATTCGATCCGCGACTTCGTCGGCGTCGCGGGCTCCATGCCGTCAGGCGTCATCCTCGTTCCTTCGTGGATCCGGCGGCCCGACGAGGAGTCACCCTTCCGTGTCCCCGGCCCGTGTGCAAGCACTTCGGGCAGGTCAGCAGGGCGTGCCGCGACGGACGGGCGCGGCGCGTCGACGGGCGGCCCGCCATCCGGGATATCTTGCGCATTGCAGACGGCAAGCGGCGAGATGGGGGCGATGACGTGGGCGGCGCCGAGGCGGAGCGGACACGGCCGGACCAGCGGCTGCCGAAGCGCGACGGCACGCCGGAGGAGACCGCGGCGGACGGCGGCGAGACCCGCGACGAGGCGGCCGAGGACACGGTCGAGGACACCGCCGGGGAGGCCGGCGGCGGGACGGGCGACGAGCTCGTCGCCGGGCAGACCCTCGTGGACGAGCCGTCCCCGCGGGTGCCGAAGGAGGGCTGGACGGCCGAGCTGCCCGCGCCGTCCGGCGGCGACGGCGGCGCGGACCCGGAGGACGGGCCGCGGGCGGCGTCCGGGCCGGAGGCGACGCGGCCCGCGCCGCTTCCCGTGCCGCCGTCCGAGGACGAACCGGCGGACGCGTCCCCCGAGCCTGTGTCGGAGCCCGTGTCGGAGGCGGAGGCGACGCGGCCCGCGCCGCTCCCGTCCGTCCCGCGGCCCGCCGATCCGGTCGAGCCGGCGGACGCGACGGCTCCGGCGCCGCTACCGGCGCCCGAGCCCGTGCCGCCGGTGGCCGCGCCGTCCGTCCCGGCACCGCGCCCGACCCCGCCCCCGGCTCCCACACCGCCCGTCCAGGGCGGGACGAGCGGGGCGGCCAAGCCCGGGGAGAGCCCGACGTGGCACCGGCAGCACTACACCGTGGGCGTGTTCCTCCTCGCCTACGGGGTGATGAGCCTGGTCAGCGGGGCGCTGCTGTGGGGCGACCGGCGCGAGGAGGTCGGGGACTACTTCGCGTCCGGCCCGTCGGGGACGATCCTGGTCCTGGCGAAGGCGGTCCAGGCGGTGCTGGTGCTGATCAGCGCGGCGGCCATCGCGCGCCGCCGCGACACCTGGTTCGTGCCGCCGCTGGCCGGGTGGATGGCGGGCTTCGCGCTGTTCGCCGTCCTGGACGTGTACACCGCGCGCTGGGGCGGGCTGCTGGAGCACCTGCTGTATCTGGCCGGGTTCGTGGTCCTGCTGTTCCTGTCGTACGGGCTGAGCGCGAAGGCGCAGGTCGGCGGCGCGGCGCGGGCGTCCGGGCAGGAGGCGCCGCCGGAGGGGCTGACCCGGACGCAGGAGCTCGCCCTGGCGGCGATCAACCGGCTGCCGCGCCGCTGACCCGGCGCCCGCACCGGGTCACGGCACGACGACGATCTTCGCGTGCCGGTCCGGCCGGGACAGCTCGGTGAACGCGTCCGCGAGCCCGTCCAGGCCGACGGTGCCGGTGATGACGGACCCGGCGTCGATCCGGCCCTCGGCGATGTCGGTCAGCGTGGCGCCGTACTCCGCGGGCAGCGCGCCGAACGTGCCGCGGATCGTCAGCTCCTTGCTGACCGCGACGCCGGGCTCGATCTCGTCCGGCTGCATGCACACCCCGACCACCATGATCGTCGAGCCGGCGGGGGCGCCCTCGACGGCGGCGCCGAGCATGCCCGGGACGCCGACGCACTCGAACACGACGGCCTGGCGCACGTCGAGGCCGAACAGCTCGGCGGCGATGCGGTCGACGGTGCCGGTGGGGACGCCGAGGTCCGCCCAGCGGTCGTAGGGGGACGCGGCGGCCGGGTCGATCACCTCGTCGGCGCCGAGCCCCGCGGCGAGGGCGCGGCGCTTCGGGGAGAAGTCCACGGCGATCACCGGGCCGTGGCCGCGGGCCTTGAGGGCGGCGACGACGCCCAGCCCGATCGGGCCGAGGCCGAGGACGACCGCGACGGAGCCCGCCGCGATCCCGCTGCGCAGGACCGCGCGGGTCCCGACGGCGAACGGCTCGGTGATGGCGGCGGTCCGCGGGTCGAGCCCGTCCGGGACGGGCAGCGTGAGGGCCTCGTTGAGGATCATGTACTCGCCGTAGCCGCCGGGGTAGGCGGGGTTGTAGCCGATGATGCCCGAGCCCTGCGGGCCGATACCGATGGGCGGCCCGCAGACGGCGGCGCCGATCGGCAGCTTCCGCTCGGTCCCGGGACCGTAGTCGACGATCTCGCCCGCGAACTCGTGCCCGAAGACGAGGCCGTCGCGGGGGTCGTGGGGGGTGCCGCCGGAGCGCCGGGTGGTGTCCATGAAGGCGTCCGGGTCCTGGAGGGCGTGCAGGTCGGAACCGCAGATCCCGCAGGCGAGCGTGCGGACGAGGAGCTGCCCCTCCTGCGGGACCGGGTCCGGGACGTCGGTCACGATCATGGTCTTGTCGGCGGTGGTCAACGCAGCGCGCATCCGCGGCCTCCGGTCTTCCGGGCGAACGGTCGTTCCCGGAACGGAACCACGTTCGGCGCCCGCGCGGTAGTACCCGGCGCCACTGATCACTGGCAGGTTTGTGGGTCCGGAGGCGGGAAAAGCCGATCTTGGCAGATGTTGCCCTTGGTGCACGATGTGCCCCATGCCACTTTCTGGAGCATGAGAGTGCGAAAGACGACGTGGTCGGTGGCGCTGGCCGCGTCCCTGGCGGTACCCGCCGCCGTGGCGGCCCCCGCCGCCGCCCGGTCCCCCGAGGCCCCCGCGGCGGCCTGCGCCCCCACCCGAACCGAGCCCGCGTACCGCGGCGACGTCCCGGCGCCCGCCGACGTCCTGGGCTTCGACCTCGGCGAACGGCCGGTCAGCGCCGCCGAGTCCGACCGGTACCTGGAGACGGTCGCCGCGCGCAGCGACCGCGTCGTGTCCGGGACCCTCGGCACGAGCGCGCAGGGCCGCCCGCTGAAGTACGCCGTCGTGGGCGAGCCGCGGCTGGTCACGAAGGCGGGACTGGCGAAGGTGCGCCGGGACGCGCACCGGCTGCGCGACCCGCGCACCCCCGACCGCCTCGCCGAGCGGCTCGCGCGGACCGGCGTCCCGATCCTGTGGGTCAGCGGGAACGTGCACGGCGACGAGCCCAGCGGGACGGACGCCGCCCTGCGAGTGCTGCGCGACCTCGGCGACCGCACGGACTGCGCGGCGGAGCGCATCCTCGACAACGCGCTCGTGGTGGTCCTGCCGACGCAGAACCCGGACGGGCGCGAGCTCGGCACCCGGGAGAACGCCTACGGCTTCGACATGAACCGCGACTGGTTCGCCCGCACCCAGCCGGAGACGGACGCCAAGCTGGCGATGCTGAACCAGTACCCGCCCGTCCTCTACATCGACGCGCACGAGATGGGCGGGACGTCCTACTTCTTCCCGCCGAACGCCGACCCGATCTACCACGAGACGCCCGAGCAGGCGATCGGGTGGATCAACGGGATCTACGGGACGGCGATGGCCGCCGAGTTCGAGGCGCGCGGCATCGACTTCTTCAACCGCAATGTCTACGACCTCTTCTACCAGGGGTACGGCGACACGGTGCCGACGAGCGCGTTCCACGCGGCCGGGATGACCTTCGAGAAGGGCGGCGAGAGCCCGTTCCCGGAGCGCGTGACGGAGCAGTACCTCAGCCAGTGGGTGACGCTGTCGGCCGCCGCCCGCAACCGGCAGCGGCTCCTCACCGAATGGCGCGCGATGTCGGTCGAGGCCCGGCAGCAGGGCGAGGCGGGCGAGCTCGAACCCAACCGGGTCTACAACCCGGGCAACGAGGTCGTGCGCCCGGTCCCCGACCGCGAGGTCCGGCACTACTTCCTGCGGGACGACGACCGGGCGAAGCGCGACGAGGTCCGGACGATCGTCCGCCGGCTCCAGCGGATGGGCGTCGAGGTCGAACGGCTCGCGCGGCCCCTGACCGTCCCGGACTACAAAGAGCACGGGCGTCCCGCGGGCAGGACCACCCTGCCGGCGGGCACGTACTGGATCTCCATGGCCCAGCCGGAGAAGCACTGGATCCAGGCCATGCTCAACGAGGACTCCTACACGCCGTTCCCGTACTTCTACGACGTGACGGCCTGGAGCCTGCCGCTGCTGGCGAACGTCTCGGGCGGCTCGTCCGGCGCCGAGCTCCGGCCCCGCGCCCGTCCGGTCCGGCCCGTCCCCGCCGAGCGCCCGGACCGCGCGGGCGAGGCGCCGGAGATCGGCGTCCTGCAGCTGTCGAAGACCTCGTCGTCCGCGCGGCAGTCGACCGGCTGGCTGCGGCACCGGCTCGACCGCGACTGGCGGCTCCCGTTCACGCTGCTGCACCCGTCCGACGTCGCGTCCGGACGGCTGGACGGCGTGGACGTCCTGCTGGTCCCGGACGGCCCCGCCGGCGCGGCGCACGACGCGCTCGGCGAGGCGGGACGGGCGGCGCTGCAGGAGTGGACGCGCGGCGGCGGCCGGTACGTCGGCTGGCAGGGCGGCACGGAACTCGCGGCCCGGCTCGGGCTGACGACCGCGACGCTCGCCGAGCCCGCGTCCGACATCCCCGGCACGCTGTTCCGCGCGACCGTCGACCGCGGCAGCCCGCTGGCGAAGGACGTCGGCGGCACCGTCTGGAACTTCACCTCGTACGACGCGGTGATGCGCGCGTCCAGCGGCGTCGTCGTCCGCTATCCCGGGACCGGCTCCCCCGACTGGTTCGTCTCCGGCTACCAGCGCGGCGGCGAGGAACTGGGCGGGACGGCCGCGGTCGTCGACCAGCCGGTCGGCGCGGGACGGTCGGTGCTGTTCGCGGCCGAGCCGAACTTCCGGGCGTTCACCGACGGGACGGCCGGGCTGCTGCGCAACGCGATCCTCGGGCCCGACCCGGAGCGGGCGCCGCGGCCGCGGGCGGCGGCCACGGCGGAGGCGTCCCGGTCGGCGGCGGCGCTGCCGGACCGCGAGGCGCCGATCCGGGTGTCGGTGCGCGCCGGGGACGCCGCCGCCGCCGAGTCGGTGCTGCGGTCGGTCGGCGCGACGTGGGACGAGCGCCGCGACGGCGACGCCGTCCGGTTCGTGATCGCCAACCCGCGCGGGCTGCCGGTGGACCACCACCCGTTCGCGCGCCGGCTGCCCGCGCTCATCGCGGAGGCCGGGATCGACCCGCTGGCGGTGACGCTGCCGGGCTAGCCGCCATGCCGCCCGGGGCGGGCGCGTCCCGCCCCGGGCGTCAGCGGACGATCCAGGCGATCGCGGTCATCGTGCCGGGCGGGACCTCGGTGAAGCCGCCGTCGCGGACCGCGACCGCCGCCTCCTTCACGCACGTCCGCCACGGGACGTCCCGCGTCAGGTGCACGCGCGCGCCCGCGTCGAGCCACGCCGCCACGTGCTTGCGCTTCCCCTGCCGCAGCAGCAGTTGCGCGGCGTGCCCGCACTGCGCCGCCGCCTTCCCCGTGGTCATCGTGACGTCCGGGTGGAGGGCGATCGCCGCGTACGGGGCCGGGGGCGGCGGGGGCGGCTCCTCCGCCTCCGCCAGGTCGAGCCCCGCGACCTGCAGTTTCGCGAGCTGCGGCGGGACGTCCGCCACCGGGCCGGGCGGGAACGCCCGCACCTGCGCGCCCGCGTGCTCGACGGTGACGCCCGGCAGCGCCTGCGCCTCCGGCCAGCGGACGCCCCGCGCCCGCCGCGTCACCTTGCGGATCCGGCGCGACTCCCACGCCTCGACGGCCGCGCGCCACTCGCCGTCCGGCGCCGTCGCCCGCGGGTCGGTGAGCAGCCGGACGACCGCCGCCGCGGCCGCCGCGCAGACGGCGCCGTGCGCGGGCGGATCGGCCTTCTCCGCCCGGACCACCAGCTGCATGGCCCACGGCGGATCGTCGAGGGGATCGAAGTCGGGTCGCACTCCTGGAGTATTCCAAACCCGATCCAATGCCCCGCACGCGACTTTCCGCCGCTCGGAGTGGGTACGGCAACCTTTACCGTTCCGCGATCGTTCAGAACGAGTGGGAGGGCGGCCGACGCCTGAGCCGGGCGGGGCCGCCCAGGCGGAGGAGTCTGGTGGGAGGTCCCCGTGACCATTGGCCAGTGGAGCGATTCCATCCCGGGTAACGGCACGTTCTTCGTCGGCATCGACATCGCGCCGGGCCGGTACCTGTGCACCGACGCCAAGGGCGGCTGGTGGGTCCGCTACCCGGGGCCGGGCGGGGGCGAGCCCGTCGCGTCGTGGCCGCTGCCGGAGGGCGGCATCGAGATCGAGATCGCCGCCACCGACGTCGCGTTCGAGACCCACACCGGCGCCGACTGGAAGCGCGTCGGCGGCACCGCGAAGACCGGATCGGGCGAGGCCCCCGAGCCGCGCCCCGTCGCCGACCCGGCGCTGCGCGCCGAGCTGGACGCCGTCGCCGCGCGCGGCATGCTGCCGGGCTGGCTGGTCCCGACGTCGATGCTCATGCTCGGGCTGATCGGGTCCACGCTGCTCGGCCCGTTCTGGCTGCTCGGCCTCGGCATGCTCGCCGTGATGATCACGTTCGGGTCCCGCTCGCTGGCGCCCGACATCCGGCGCGTCCGCGAGCTGGAACGCAACCGCGACCGCTACCACACCCTCGACGACTTCGATGCCGAGGGCCGCGCGATGCTGGCCCGCGCGCAGGCCGCGCTCGACGCCGTCCGCGACTCGCGGGTCAACCGGGAGGGCCTGCTGGACTCCACCGACAACGCGGTCATGCTGCCCCGCCAGGAGTGGGAGATCGCGCAGGTCCTCGCGCGCCAGTCGAAGCTGCGCGCCGACCACGCCGAGATGGCGGGCGCGGCGACGTTCCCCGAGGTGGAGGCGGCGCTGCGGCCGCTCCGCGAGAAGCTGGAGCTGTCGGTCGAGTCGGTCGACCGGCGGATCGAGGCGCTGGAGCGGTACGCCGAGCGGGTCCGCGCCGCCGACGAGGCGCTGGACGCGCACCGCCGGCTGGAGGAGATCGCGGCGAAGGCGCACGAGTACGACGAGCTGGTCGCCGACACCGTCCGCGACGACCTGGCGATCCCCGCGATCGACCGGCTCACCGAGCAGTCCGAGGCGCTGATCACCACGCTGCGGGAGCGCCTCACCGCGGCCGCCGAGGCCGCCGACCAGCTCCCGCCCGCGTCCTGATCCGGCCGCCCGCAAAGCCCTAGAGGACGCCCGTGTAGGCGAGGGCGAACGCGAGGTACGGCACGAGGAACGCCCAGCACACGACCACGATCCCGTGCACGACCTCGCCCGGCTCCCGCGCCCGCCCCAGGTACCGGTGGTAGAGCCAGACGAGCACCGGCGCGAACACGGCCTGCACCCACAGCGTCCGCTGCGGGAACACGTGCCCGGCCGCCGCGAGCGCGACCGTGCCCCCGCACGCGGCCGTCCAGGCGGCGAGCCCGATCCGGTAGGCCCCGCGGGGCCCGAGCCGCACCGCGATCGTCGTGTAGCCGCTCGCGAGATCGGCCCGGTAGTCGGTGACCGTCGTCGGCACGTACAGGGCGGTCGCCACCAGGACGCCCAGCACCGCCATCGCCCACGGGAAGCCGTCGAGCGGCCGCACGACCGTCCAGCCGGCGAGCAGCGCCAGCCCGCCCACCCCGACCGCGTTCGTCGCCACGTCGAACCCGGGCCGGTCCTTCAACCGCGCCGGCGGCACGCTGTAGAGCCACCCGAGCACGAGGAACCCGAGCGTCACCAGCGCGAACGCGGGCCGCACGGTGAGCGCCACGAGCAGCGCCCCGGCCGCCGCCAGGTGCGCCGCGACGAGCGCGCCCCGCACCCCGAGCCGTCCCTCGACGAGCGGCGCGTCCTCCTTGCGCGGGTTGCGCAGGTCGCCGTCCAGGTCGAACGCGTCGTTGATCGCGAGGACGGCGAGCCACACCAGCGGCCCCCACACCACGAGCCCGGTCAGGACGGGCGCCGCGGCCCGCACGCACTCCCCGGTCGGCGGCGCGCAGGCGTCCTGCCCCGCCACCAGCCACCGCGTGGCCAGCAGGTGCCCGACGTAGAAGGGCACGAGCGACACCAGCCAGATCGCCGGACGGGCGATGAGCCAGAGGTCGAGCAGGACCCGCCACGCGCACGGCACCGCCGCACGCCGTTCCGACTGGTGAGCGCGCACGGCCGCCACCCCCGGGGGACGATCACCTATTGACGTCTCGTCCACTTGACCTTCCCCTTACCCGCCGCTCCATGCAAGGGGCGGGGGGCGGGTCAGGAGAGGAGGGCGCGGACCTGGTCGGGGCCGGTGAAGAGTTCGGCGCGCATGCCGACCTCGCGGGCGGCGAGGACGTTGCGCTCGGTGTCGTCGAAGAAGACGACGTCGGCGGGGTCGACGCCGAGGCGTTCGGCGCAGATGCGGTAGGCGCGGGGGTCCGGCTTCGCGACGCCGATCCGGCAGGAGTAGGTCAGCGCGTCGAAGCGGGCCAGCCAGGAGGCGTGCTTCTCCTCCATGCGGGGGACCAGATCGGTGATGATGTTGGAGAGCAGGCCGAGGGTGCGCCCCTCGTCGGCCAGCTCGCCGACGAGGGCGACCATGCGGTCGTCGACGTCGGTCCAGCTGTCGAGGTCGGCCTCGACGAGGGCGGGCACGTCGGCGAACTCGGTGCCGAGGGCCGCGGCGACGTTCGTCCAGTAGGCGGTGCTGTCCTGGCCGGCGTCGTAGGCGGGCCTGTTGGACCAGTACGCGTCCCAGAACGCCGGGCCGGAGCGGCCGGCCAGGGACTCGATGCGCCGCACCGCCTCCGGGGACTGCGTGCGGGCGATCACTCCGTAGAGGTCGAACACGATCACGTCGGGCATGTCCCCGAGCCTACGCAAGGCGAGCAAGCGGTTGCCCGAGGCGGCATAATGATGGGGTGACCACGACGAACGCTGATTCCGGACGCCCCAGAACCCGCAGTTCCGGCGGGGGCGGAACCCGTCGCCGCGGCAAGGGGTCCCCGGCCCTGGCGTCGGAGCGGCGGGAGCACCTGGTCAAGCTCGCGGCCGAACTGTTCGCCGAGAAGGGTTTCCAGGCGACGACGGTACGCAACATCGCCGAAGAGGCGGGCATCCTGTCCGGCAGCCTCTACCACCACTTCGACTCCAAGGAGTCGATCGTCGACGAGATCCTCACCGGCTTCTTCGAGGACATCATGGCGGCGTACCGCCGCGTCATCGACGAGAACGACGACCCGCGCGCGACGATCGCCGGGCTCGTCCGCACCGCGTTCGGCACGCTGGAGCCGCACCGCGCGGCCATCACGGTGATGCAGAACGACTGGAACTACCTCAAGGGCATGGAGCGGTTCGCCTACCTGACCAAGTCCGAGGACGAGGTCGAGAAGATGTGGGTGGACACCCTCCGGGCGGGCCAGGAGCAGGGCGTGTTCCGGCTCGACCTCGACCCGAAGCTCACCTACCGGATGATCCGCGACACGGTGTGGGTCGCCATCCGCTGGTTCAAGCCGGGCGGCAAGCTCAACGCGGAGGGCCTGGCCGAGCATTACCTCAAGGTGATGTTCGACGGCATCAACCTGCACTGACGCGGGACGCGCGTCCCGGTCGCGCGGCGGCCCCGCGATTTCGCCGGTGCGCCCTCGAGAACCCCTTTAGTGTGCTTAGTCACACTTCCTGGGCAGGGGTGATGACTTGGCCCGTGGGGACGCTGTTACGGATGAGTTCTACGGGGGGAGGGCGACATGACGGCCGATCAGGACGCCGGAAACGGGGAGCCCACGCCCGCCATGCGCACCGCCACGGCGCGCGGGCTGCAGGAACAGTTCCCGGGGGTGCGGGTCTGGTACGGCGAGGCGACCGGATCGTGGTGGGCCATGGTGCCGCTGCGCGACGGGCCGCGGCTGCTGGAGGCCGAGACACCGCAACGGCTCCGCGACGCCATCCTGAACGCGCGGGCGCGCGGGTGATCCATGGCCGGTGAGCGCGGAGGCGCGGCCGGAATCGAGGCCGCCCGCCGGAGACGGGGCGCGATCCGTCCCCGGCGGGCGGCGTCTCATCGACGTTAACCCGAAACAGCTTCAGACACAAGCGCTTGCTCGGTGCCCTTAGCGCTCGTACTGGACGACCGCCCGCTCGGCCGTGATCGGCGCGATGCGCCCGTCCGCGATCTCCCGGTGCGCCGGATGGTCCCGGTACACGAGGTAGGCGTCGCGGTCGGCGAAGTCCGCGACCACGACGAAGTCGTACGCGCCCGGGGTCACGCCCGCGTCGGCGCCCATGGAGTACTCCCGGATCTCCGGGATGAGTCCCGGCAGCTCCGCGAGCCGCGCCGCCACGTCCTCCTGCTGGCCGGTGGTCGTCCCCTCGGCCCATCTGAACATCACCACATGCCGAAATCCGCTCATGTCGGCACGTTAGCGGTGTCGCGATCTCCGTCGCGGGCGCCGTCGCGTCCCCGGCGCGTCGCGGCCGTCCGGCGGGACGGTCAGACGGTGCCGAGCTCGGCGGCGACCATCGCGCCGAGCTCCCAGCACTCCTCGAGCGCCGCGCGGCCCGGCTCGCCGGTGACGACGGCCGGCGGCCGGACGGCGCGCCACTTTAGGCCCGTGGTGATCGACTCCAGGGCGCGCAGCGCGCCGGTCGCGTCGTTGCCCGCGTGCAGGTACGCCCCGAAGGGGCGGCGGACCGTCTCCTCCAGGCACGGGTAGTACACCTGGTCGAAAAAGTGCTTGAGGGCGCCCGACAGGTAGCCGAGGTTGACCGGGGAGCCGAGCAGGTAGCCGTCCGCCTCCAGGACGTCCACGGGGGACGCGGTCAGCGCGGGGCGGGACACGACCTCGACGCCCTCGATCTCGTCGGCGGACGCGCCGGACCGCACGGCCTCGTACATCGCCTGCAGGTTCGGCGACGGGGTGTGGTGGACGATCAGCAGCCTCTTCATCGTCTCCGACTCTAACCGGGCGGCCGTTCCCCGATCGCGCGCCCGTTCCCGAACGTGATTCGATGAACTTCCCCGTGGAAAGGCAGGATTCCCCCATGACCGAGTCCCCCACCGAGTCCCCCACCGTGCAGGGCCACTGCGACCCGGCGTTCGCCGGTGTCCGCGAGGTGTTCGAGCGGAACTTCGCCGAGGAACGCGAGCTGGGCGCCGCCGTCGCGGTGTACGCGGGCGGCCGCAAGGTCGTGGACCTGTGGGGCGGGATCGCCGACCGCCGCACCGGCCGCGAGTGGCGGGAGGACACGCCGTGCTTCGGGTTCTCCTGCACCAAGGCGGTGACGGCGGCCGCCGCGCTGCTGCTCGCCGAGCGCGGCGCCTACGAGGTGGACGGCCCGGTCACCGCCTGGTGGCCCGAGTTCGGCGCGGCGGGCAAGGACGCGACGACGGCCGCGCACCTGCTGTCGCACCAGGCCGGGCTGCCCGCGTTCGCCCGTCCGGTGTCGGCGGAGGAGGCCGCGGACGCCCCGGCGCGCGCCGCCGAGCTGGCCGCGCAGGAGCCGGAGTGGACGCCCGGCGAGGGGCACGGCTACCACGCGCTGACCTACGGGTGGCTGGCCGGGGAGATCGTGCGCCGGCTGTCCGGACGGACGGTCGGCGCGTTCGTCCGGGACGAGTTCGCCCGCGACCTCGACCTGTGGATCGGCGCCCCGGACGACGTCATCGAGCGGGCCGCGAAGATGTCGGCGAGCCGCCGGGTGACGGCCGGCGGCGGCACCGACGCGCCGCGCCCGGCGGGCGACGCCTCGCTCCTCGACCGGCTCGCGAGCGCGTACACCGACCCGGGCAGCCGCCTGAACCGGGCGCTGAACAACCCGCACCCCGGCAAGGGCGGCTACAACAACCCGGTGGTGCTGCGGGCGGGCTGGCCGGGGGCGGGGATGATCGCGACGGCCCGCGCGTTCGCGGGCTTCTACCGCGATCTCGTCGCGGGCCGGATCCTGCGCCCGGACACGCTCCGGGAGGCGATCCGGCCGCGGGTGAGCGGCCCCGACCGCACGATGCTGATCGACAGCGCGTTCGGCCTCGGCTTCATGCGTCCGGCGCAGACGTTCTTCGTCCCGGCCGCCGGACGCGACTCGGCGTTCGGGCACACGGGGGCGGGCGGCTCGATCGGGCTCGGCGACCCCGACGCCGGGCTCGCGGTCGCCTACCTGCCGAACCTCATGGGCGACCACCTGTCCGGCGACCTGCGCGCCTACCGGCTCGTCGAGGCCGCGTACGCCGCGCTCGGCTGAGATAGCGTCCCGGTCCATGGAGGTACGCGATCTTCACCGGTGGCCGTCCACGCCGGAGGAGGCGGAGGCGATCCAGGACGGGCTCCGCCCGCTCCTCGACCTCGACTCCCCCGGCCCGGGCCGTCCCCGAACGGTCGCCGGGCTGGACGTCTCGTACGCGGGCGACGGCGGCGGGACCGGGACGCGCCTGGCCGCGGCGGCGGTCGTCCTGGACGCCGCCACGCTGCGGGTGGTCGAGGAGTCGGTCGCCGTCGGGACGGCCGCGTTCCCGTACGTCCCGGGCCTGTTCGCGTTCCGCGAGCTGCCCACGCTGATCGAGGCGCTCCGCGAGCTGCGGACGACGCCCGACCTGCTCGTCTGCGACGGGTTCGGCGTCGCGCACCCGCGCCGGTTCGGGCTCGCGTGCCACCTCGGGGTGCTGACCGGCCTGCCGACGATCGGGGTCGGCAAGACGGCGTTCGTCGGCGAGTACGCGGCGCCCGGCGGGCGGCGGGGGGACGCGAGCCCGCTGACGGACGGCGGCGAGGTCGTGGGGCGGGTGCTGCGGACGCAGGACGGCGTCAAGCCGGTGTTCGTGTCCGTCGGGCACCGCGCGGGCCTCGACGCCGCGTGCCGGACCGTCCTGGAGCTGGCGCCCGAGCACCGGCTGCCGGAGACGACGCGGCGCGCGGACCGGCTGTCGCGGGAGGCGCTGCGCGGCTGACGCCCCTTGTTCGCCAACCAAGCGTTCGCTAGTTTTGCTGCGACGGCACGGCGAGAGGGAGCGTTGATGGGACGGCTCGACGGCAAGGTGGCGCTGATCACCGGCGGCGCGCGCGGCATGGGCAAGGCGCACGTGCGCCGGTTCGTCGCCGAGGGCGCGAAGGTGGTGTTCGGCGACGTCCTCGAGGAGGAGGGCGCGAAGCTCGCGGCCGACGTGGGGGACGACGCCCGGTTCGTCCGCATGGACGTCACGAACCCGGACGACTGGGCGAACGCCGTCCGGACCGCCGTCGAGACGTACGGGGCGCTCAACGTCCTGGTGAACAACGCGGGCATCATGCGGCACAAGCGCATCGAGGACATGTCCGTGGACGAGTTCAAGCAGGTCCTCGAGGTGAACCTCGTCGGCCAGTGGCTCGGCGTGAAGTCGGTGACCGCGGCCATGCGGGACGCGGGCGGCGGCTCGATCGTGAACGTCTCGTCGACCGAGGGGTTCATCGGCGCGTCCGGCCTCGCCGCCTACAGCGCCAGCAAGTTCGGGATCCGCGGCCTGACGAAGGCCGCGGCCCGCGAGCTGGGCCCGGACGGCATCCGGGTGAACTCGATCCACCCCGGCGGCGTCCTGACCCAGCTCTCCCTGCAGGAGGACGTCGTCGCCGCCACCGCCGACAGCGCCGACGCCTTCCTGAAGGCGCTGCCGCTCGGCCGCATGGGCAAGACGAAGGAGGTCTCGGGCCTCGTCGTGTACCTGGCGTCCGACGACTCGTCCTACTGCACCGGCAGCGAGGTCCTGGTGGACGGCGGCATGCTCACGGGCGCCGGTTACTGAGCCGCGCTCAGGCGGCCCGCCGGTCCGTCCACCCCTCGACGGCCTCGAGCTGGGCCGCGAGCGAGATCAGCGTGGCCTCGTCGGAGTCGCGGCCGAGGAGCTGCGCGCCGATCGGCAGGCCGTCCCGGGTGAGCCCGGCGGGCACGTTCACGCCGGGCCACCCGAGGACGTTCCACGGCCACGCGTACGGGCAGGCCGCCGCGGCCCCGGACTGCGTCCTGCGGTACCCGGCGCCCTCGAAGGCCCCGACCCGCAGCGGGCGCGACGCGGTGGTGGGCGTCAGCACCACGTCCGCGTACCGGAAGATCCGCCCGACCCTGCGCCACAGGTAGGGGTCCATCTTCCTGACCAGCGGCAGCAGGCGCCGGCCGACCACGCGCCCGATCCGGGCCTCCACCTCCGTGCGGGCCTCGGGCCGCGGGTCGTCCATCGCGTCGAGCCAGTCGGCCACCCCGGCCGTTCCGCGCGGGATCAGCCCGAGCCCGACCGGCCCGTAGTCGGGGTCGGCGGGGAAGACGCGGTGCCCGAGGTCGGTCAGCCGCCGCGCCAGCCGCTCGACGCCCGCCCGGATCTCCGGGTCGAGCCGGCCGCTCACGCCGAAGGCCGTCCGGAACGACACCGCCACCCGCAGCCGCCCCGGGTCCCGCTTCGCCGCCTCGGCGAACGGCCTGAGCGGCGGGTCCAGCCGGTACGCGTCCTCCGGGCGGCTCCCCGTGAGCACGTCGAGCAGCAGCGCGGCGTCCTCCACGCTCCGCGCGAGCGGCCCCCACACCGTGATGCCGTTGAACGGGTCGGTGTGCGGGAACCCCGAGACGCGGCCCCGCTGCGGCTTGATCCCGACCAGCCCGGTCCAGGCCGCCGGGATGCGGATCGACCCGGCCCCGTCGGACCCGACCGCCGCCGGGACCATCCCCGCCGCCACGGCCGCCGCCGACCCGCCCGACGACCCGCCCGGCGTGTACGCGGGGTTCCACGGGTTCCGCGCGACCCCGTACTCGGGCGACTCGCTGAACGGCCAGAGCCCGACCTCGCACGTCGTCGTCTTGCCCACCACGATCGCCCCGGCCGCCCGCAGCTTGCGCACCACCTCGGCGTCCCGCGTCCGCACCGGGTGCTCGCCGCCGACCGCGAACGGCGTCGTCTCCCCCGCCAGGTCCGTGTCGTCCTTGATCGCGACCGGGACGCCCAGCAGCGGCAGCCGTTCGCCGTCGCGCAGCCGCTCGTCCGCCGCCGCGGCCTCCCGCAGGGCCGCCTCGTCCCGCACGACCCGGAACGCGCCCAGATCGTCCCGCCGCCGGATGGCGTCCAGCGACGCCTGCACCAGCTCACGGCTCGAGACGTCGCCGTGCGCGAGCGCGTCCGCCTGCCCCGCCAGCCCGAGGTCCACGCGACCACCTCTCTCGTTCGTTCGAACGAACGATATCGATGACATGCGCGATGGGGAAGACTGAACCCCGATGAGCGCCCGCGACCAGATCCTCAGCGCCACCCTCCGCCTGATCGGCGAGCAGGGCATCGGCGCCGTGACCAACCGCGCCGTCGCCAAGGCGGCCGGCGTCTCCCTCGGCTCCCTGACCTACCACTTCCCCAGCCAGGACGCCCTGCTGCGCGAGGCGCTGCAGACCTTCGTCGACCTCGAGATCGCCCGCATCACCGCCCGCCTCGCCGAACTCGCCGACGCGGGCGTCGCGCCCGGCCAGGCTCCCGACCAGGTCGAGAAGGCCGTCATCGACTTCGGGCAGGGCCCCGAGCAGCTCGCCAACCTCGAACTGCACCTGCACGCCGCCCGCGACCCCGGCATCCGCGAGACCGCGACCCGCTCCGTCGAGGCCTACGACCGCCTCGCCGCCGCCGTCCTCACCGGCCTCGGCATCCCGGACGCCGAACGGCACGCCCCCGCCGTCGTCGCGCTCCTGTACGGCCTCGCCATCCGCCGCCTCGCCACCGGCGATCCCACCGCCGGCGGCACCGCCGACGCCTTCCGGCTCCTGCTCTTCGGCGCGCTCCCCCGGGAAAGCGGAACCGGCCCGGACGGTCCCAGAGCGGGGTAACGAGACCGTACGGGCCGGATCCTGTCTCAATCAGGAACCTCGGCCGGACCCCAGGTCCGGCCGCCACTTCACCGTCCGCCAGTGCACCTCCACCGGGTCTGGGACGCGACACCCCTGAAGCTAGGCCCCCGCCCCTCCCCCGTCCCGCCCCTTAAGGCTCTCTTAGGGATGGGCTGAGCCGGGCTTATAGGACCAAGATCCACACGCCCGCCGGACCGGTGTTCCGGCCGCCTGGCCAGCGATTTCACCAGCCGTCGCTGGCATGGTCGGGCGAGACGATGCGGGCGAGGGCGCGGGAGAGTTCGCCGGACGTCCAAGTGCCGTCGTCGGCGACGAGGCGGCGCAGGGACGGGGCCAGCGGTGCGGCCGTCCCGCCCCAGCGGGACACCTGGCAGGCGAGCTCGAACAGGAAGGGTTCGAGGGCTCCGGGTTCGGCGGCGTCCAGGCGGGCGCGGATCGGCGGCAGCAGGACGGACGCGTGGTCCTTCATCGCGTGGACGGGCCACTCGATGTCCTTCGGCAGCCGGTCGCGGGCGAGGATCTCCGCGAGGGGTTCGGCGGCGCGGGCGTCGCCGCGCCGGGCGAGCGTGCGGACGGCCAGGTCTCGGGCCGCGCCGACCGGACGGGCCAGCGCCCCCGCGATCAGGTCGTGGGCGCGGCGATGGGGCGCCCGCGCCAGGACGCGGACGGCGCGGAGCGCGACGCGGTCGTCCGGTGAGGCGGCGAGGTCGGCGAGCGGACGCAGGAGGTCGGCGGTGTCGCGCGGCGGCGGGGATTCGGCGGCGCGCCAGGGCTCGGGGAACAGTTCGGTGCACAGGTCGAGGGCCTGGAAGACGTGGCGCGGGTCGTCGAGGCGGGAGCGGACGTACGCGACGCGCTCGGACGAGTCCAGGTCGTCGAAGGTCTCGGCGATGCTCGTCCATGCGCGGCCCGTCCGGTCGAAGGCCAGGCGCACGGCCCGGACGGTCGCGATGCGGAAGCTCGCGTCGTTGGAGTCGGTCGGGTGGTCGCGGGCCGCGCGGAGGGTGACGCGGACGGGCAGGGGTCCGGCGCCGAACTGGTTCTCGAGGTGGTCGTGGGCGGTGTCGTCGACGACGGGGACGAACCGCGCCTGGGAGTCGGGGTACTCCATCGCGCCGGGGGCGAGCGCGTTCACGAACGTGTACGTCTCGGCGGGCTCGAAGTCGAGCACGATGTAGGCGAACTGGCCCGGGCAGCCCGTCTGCTTCTTGTGCCGGACCTCGACTCCGATGGCGCGCATACGTCCGACGCTAGCGGGCGTGGCGGCGGCGGACGAGCCGGCGGGAGCGGCGGGGCGGCGGCAGGTACTTCGTGCGGAACCACATCTGGATCTGGGCGCCGCCCAGCACCGAGCGGTGGATGCGCAGGTGGCCGCCGGTGGACTCGGCGGCGCGGCGGGCGATGTCGAGGCCGAGGCCGGTGGAGCCGCCGCCGCTGCTGCCGCGCCGGAGGGCGGCGTCGGGGTCGGCGATGCCGGGGCCGCCGTCGGCGACGAGGATCCCGGTGACGCCCTGCCCCTGGTGCAGGGTGACGGCGAAGGCGGTGCCCTCGGCGGTGTGCCGGAACACGTTGCCGAGGAGGGCGTCGACGGCGGCGGCGAGTTCGGTGCCGGGGAGCGGGAGCGGCGCGGGCTCCTCGGCGCCGATCAGCTCGCAGGCGCGGCCCTCGTCCTCGGCGAGGACGGACCAGAACCGCACGCGGTCCCGCAGGACCTTCGCGGCGTCGCAGCTGCCGCGCCCGGTGGGGCGGCGGACGGTGCGGATGATCTGGTCGACCTCGCGTTCGATGCGGTCGACGGCCTCGCGGGTCTCGTCGGCGACGGGTCCGGGGCCGAGCGCCTCGACGTTGAGGCGGAGCGCGGCGAGGGGGGTGCGCAGGCGGTGCGAGAGGTCGGCGGCCATCTCGCGCTCGGCGGCCAGGAGCTGGACGACGTGGTCGGCCATGGCGTTGAAGGCGCGGCCCGCCTCGACGAGTTCGGGCGGGCCGTCGGGTTCGATGCGCACGCTCAGCTCTCCGTCGCCGAACGCGGTCGCGGCCACCGCGAGCCGCCGGGTGGAGCGGATCATGCGGTTGCCGAGCCGGTCGGCGACGGCGACCGACCCGGCGACGAGGGCCGCGGCGACGGCCGTCATGACGAGCCACGCCTCGAGCACGCCGCGGGACATGTCGGCGGACGGGACGAACACCTCGATGACGGCGATGCGGCCGCCGTCCAGGGCGACCGGCTGCAGGAGCGCGTACCCCTCGGGCACCCGGACGGTGTAGGCGCGGCCGCGGCGCCCGGCCCGGTCGAGCTGGCCGGGGTCGGCGCCGACGTCGCCGCGGGACCCCGCCGGGACGGTCGCGCCGCCCGGCAGGTGCAGCGTCATGCGGCCGGCGGCGCCCGCGCGGGTGCTGGCGACGGCGCGTTCGAGCGCGGCGGGGTCCTCGGTGACGGCGAGGACCGGGCCGAGGGCGCTGGCCTGGCGCTCGGCGGCGGTGAGGGCGCGGTCCCGGGCGATCTCCCGGACGGTGAGGGCGAGCGGGATGAGGAAGGCGAGCGCGACCATCGAGGTGACCGCGAGGGACACCAGGACGAGCGTCCGCCTCATGCCTGCGGCGGGGCGAGCCGGACGCCGACGCCGCGGACGGTGTGCAGGTAGCGGGGCGCGGCGGCGGTCTCGCCGAGCTTGCGGCGCAGCCACGACAGGTGCACGTCGATGGTCTGGTCGTCCCCGTACGCCTGCCGCCACACCTCGGCGAGGAGCTCGCGGCGGGCGACGACCCGGCCGGGCCGCGCGGCGAGGTAGGCGAGCAGGTCGAACTCGCGGCGGGTCAGCCCGAGGCCCGCGCCGTCCAGGCTGGCCTCGCGGCGGTCGAGGTCGATGTGCAGGCCGCCGACGGTCAGCTCGGCGGCGGGCCCGGACCGCGCGGACCGGCGCAGCACGGCGGCGAGCCGGGCGTTGAGGTGCTCGGCGGAGAACGGCTTGACGAGGTAATCGTCGGCGCCCGCGTGCAGCAGCCGGACGATCTCGGGCTCGTCGTCGCGGGCGGTGGCGATGACGACGGGGACGTCGGAGACGCCGCGGAGCATCTTCAGCACCTCGGCGCCGTCGAGGTCGGGCAGCCCGAGGTCGAGGATGACGACGTCGGGCGGCTCCCGGGTGACCTCGCGGAGGGCGTCCATCGCGGTCCCGGCGCTGCGCACGACGTGGGAGCGGGCACCGAGCTCGCGCATCAGGGCGGAACGGACGTCGGCGTCGTCCTCGACCACCAGAACACTTGCCATGGCGGCACCGTATGCCACGATGTGCTGATGCGTCGCGCGATGTCGTATGTTGCCCCGTGGGCGGGGGTGACCGCGCTCGCGGTGACGCTGTCGTGGCTCGGCGTCCGCGACGTGGTGCGGGCGACGGTGTCCGAACGGGCCGCGCCGCCGCCGATCGCGGGCCCGGTGATCCGCGCGAGCCCGACCGTGCCGAGCCCGTCCGTGCCGAGCCCGTCCGCCCGCCCGGACGACGACGGGCGCGACCGGGCGCCCGAGCCGACCGCGGCGCCGCGGCCGCCGGGGAACGTGCGCAGCTACGCGGTGAAGGGCGGGCAGGCCGCGATGTCGCTGGACGGCGGCGAGGTGCGGCTCGTGTCGGCCACGCCGAACCCCGGGTTCGAGACGCGCGTGACGCAGGCGCGGGGCTGGCTGCGCGTCGACTTCCTCGCCGACCGCTACACGTCGTCGATCATCGCGGCGTGGAACGGCCGCGAGCCGCTGATCAGCGTGTACGAGTACTGAGTCAGGCGTCCTCCTCGCGGCCCACGGACACGGCGTCGATCAGCCCGTCCTCTGTGAAGCCGACGGTCACCCGGTCGCCGTCCGGGGACACGCCCTCGACGACCCCGGCGGACATCCGGATCCGGAACCCGTGGTGCGCCATGAACCCCTGGACGACGTTGCGGTGGTCGTTCGGGAAGACCTCGGCGGCCGTCATCAGCAGCAGCGGCGCCGCGATCCGGTCGAACCGGGCGACGGGCAGCGCGGGGTCGTCCAGGTGGAAGAAGCTCGACCCCTTTCCGTCGTTGATGGCGCAGCTGTGGACGCCGTTCCCGCCGAGCAGCGCGCCCGCCCCGATGGCCATCGTCGCCGCGGCCTGGTGCGGGTTCGGGAAGCCGCGCAGGTCGAGCCGTCCCGTCACCAGTTCGGGGACGCCGCGCCGCTCGCCGTGCTCGCGGATCGCGCGCACCGGCGCGACGGCGGGCTCGTCCGGGGAGAAGTGCGGGTTGGCCCATCCCCACAGCCAGCTGTCGTCGAGGCGGGAGAAGCTGCCGAGCAGCGTGACGCCGCGGAAGACGCGGTTCCCGACCGCGAGGGTCCGGGCGTGGAGGTCGAACCGGACGTCGCCGTCGCCGAGCGCCTCGTTGAGGACGTCCTGCCGGTGGATCGCGGCGGCCGCCTCCGCCCCGGCGAACGCCTCGAACTCCGTGCTGAAGTCGGCGAGGCCGGACGGGAACCGGGACCAGTACCGGGCCCGCCGCTCGTCGCCCCGGTAGCGGTAGATCTCGCCCAGTTTGTCCGCCGCCGCCTCGCTGCCGTCGTCCTGCACGGCGCGGCGGAACCACGCGACGGCCGCGTCCTCGTCGCCCGCCCGGCCGCGGGCCATGCCGAGGGAGTAGGCGGCCTTCGGGTGCCGCAGGTCGGCCGCGCGGCGCCACGCCGCGTCGCGTCCGTCGAGGTCGCCCCGGTCCTCGCGGACGAACCCGAGGTTGAAGGCCGCGCCGGCGTTGCCCCGCTCGGCGGCGCGGGCGTACCAGGTCGCGGCGGCGTCCAGGTCGCCCTTCCCGTTGTCGTCGTACAGCCGGCCGAGGTTGAACGCCGCCTTGTCCTCCCCCAGCTCCCAGGCCCGCCGGTAGAGGTCCATGGCCTCCGCCGTCCCACCCTTCCGCTCCAGGACGGCCGCGAGGTTCAGCATGCCCCCGGCGTCGCCGCCCTCGGCCGCCCGCCGGTGCCACCGCTCGGCCGCCGAGAGGTCGCCCTTCCGCTCCATCGCGTACCCGACCTCGAACGCGCTCGCCGCGAACCCCAGGTCGGCGGCCCGCTCGAACCATTCCACCGCCCGGTCGTCCGCCCCCCGCCGCGCGGCGATGATCCCGAGCTCGTGCGCGCCGCCCGGATGCCCGGCCTCGAAGGCGCGCCGGAACAGCTCCTCGGCCTCCGCCGTCCGGTCGGCGTCCCTCGCGGCCGTCCCGCGCTCGTACAGCTCGACCGCCCCGGCCGGGTACTCCATGTGCCGCCTCCTCGGAAGGTTCCGTGATCTCCTCCCTCGACGCCGCCCGGCCCGGCCGGGTTCCCTCGTTCGCCCGGTTCAGCCGCCGGACGCCGCGGTCCGCGACACGCCCCCTCGGCTTGGGATGCGTCGAGGCCCGTTCAGCGGTCCCGGTCGCGAATCCAGGCGACGACGCGCCGCACGTCGACCGGTCGCGTGGTGTCGACGCGCAGGGTCGGCCCGATCTCGAGCGGCCGGGCCGTGTGCCGGCGGCTTTCCCATTCGTCGTCCGTGAGCGGGTCGCCGTGGACGGGGTGGCGCGGATGACGGGCCTCGAAGCGGCGCCGGGCGATCTCCAGCGGGACGTCGCACCAGACCTCGACCACCCTGGGGCCGCCCGCCCGGTTCAGCCCGCGCACGACGAGCCTCCGTGTGTCCGTCGGCCAGCAGGACTCCAGGACCGCACCGGCGGGCGCGTCCGCCAGCAGCGCCCACATGGTCTCGTTCGCCGCCGCGCCGAGCATCGAGTTCCAGCGGCGCTGCGGAACTCCGGGCGACTCGACGCCCAGCACGTCGGCGTGGGTCTCCTTGATGACGTCCTTGCTGAACATCGGCAGCGCGAGGCGGCGCGCCACCTGCCGGGCGAGGGTCGTCTTCCCGGCCCCGGGCAACCCGTTGACCAGCACGGCGAGCGGTTCCGTCATGCCGCCCCATCATGCGCCTTCGCCGCCCGCGGCGCGAACGGCCTCGCGGCTACACCGACTCGTCCACCAGGTGGGCGTTCCAGACCGCGGCCGCCTCCTCGTGCGCGTCGACGCCGGAGAAGAAGGCATCGCCCAGCGCCGCGAAGTCCGGATCGCCGACGCCCGTGACCTCGACGAACTTGGGCCGGTACACCGCGAAGCCCTGCGGGGCCGGCTGCGGGCGGTAGGGGACGGCCATCTTCAGCGACCGCCGGGCCGGACCGTACTCGACGGCCTCGACGATCAGCGCGTCGACGCGCGACGTGCCGAAGTTGAGGTAGGCGTCGACCACGAGCGCCGCACGGGTCCAGTCGTCCTGACCGGCGTCCAGCGCCTCCTGCCCGGCCGCCGCGGCGTCCCCGACGTCGTCATGGACCAGCCGGCTCATGACCCGCTCGCCGTTCGGCTGCTCATAGGCGAGTATCGGGATCAGCGTCTCGCCGTCCGAGACGCTCCAGACACCGTGGGCGGCGAAGAATCCAGCCATTGCGGCCATCTCATGCATGGTGTGGGAATGTAGCCACCCCCTACGACATCAGAGCAGCCGCGTCCCGTCGTGCGGCGCGGCGCGGACGGCCTCGCGGAGGGCGGCGCGGGTGAGCAGGATGACCGGCCCGCCCGGGTCCTTGCTGTCCCGGACGCCCACCACGCCGGAGAGCGCGGCCACCTCGACGCAGTTGCCGCCGTTCTCGCCGCTCCGGCTCGCCTTGCGCCAATCGGCGTTGCTCAGGTCCATTTGTCAAGCGCCTTCCTGATTACATCCAGTGACATGTCTTCCGGGAGTGCCCGCGCCCGTAGTTCTCGCAGTGCGTTGGAGAGCTTCGCCAGATCCTCGGGAGCGTCGGTCGTGATACCGCGAATGATGGTCTCCAGGTATGCCACTTCGCTGCGGTCTTCCATGGTAGCCATCACGCACGCGCCGCCCGTGCCTGAAGGACGCCCATTGTTCCGGACGATCTGGATGGTGACGTTGGGTAGTTCGCTGAGAGAGATAAGATGCTCCATCTGCTGACGCATCACCTCAGCCGACCCGACCATGTAGCTGAGCACTGCTTCACCCAAGAGGGCAGTCAGGGTTGTGGGGGGTCTGTCTTCCCTGGTGAGGATTCCCTGACGAGACAAGCGCGCTTCCACTGCCTCATCGTTGTTGAGGAACATGCGTGCGTAACTTTCGTGCTGAAGCAGCCCTGGAACGATCGTGTGCTCGTAGGTAATCAGCTCGACGGCATCAGCCTCGATCTGCGGCCAGTCGAACCAGATCGGGACTGGGTGGCCGTCCTTGTTCAGGTCACCCCACAGACTGACAAGAAATCCGCCCGCCTCCAAGTAGTCGTCCACTAACTCGACGTACGACCGTGTGGCTCGCTTTTTCCCGGCTTCGATCCTGCTCACCTGGGCGGGGCTGACCTTCGTCAGGTGAGCGATCGTCTCCTGCTTGAGGTCTTTCGCCTCCCTCAGTCGCCGCATCTGCCGTCCGAGCGCGACGAGGGCCGGAGACTCTTGAGGACGCTGACGCCGGACCGCCATGATTACTTACCTCTCTCGGTAACTTACAGTTACGGCGGGGGTCTTGCCTTTGACCGCCACTTTGCAGCGGCATGCCGATCCTAACTCTCAAGGTGGCTGAATGTGTGCTGTCAGCCACACACGGTGATGGGAGCTGGGCATGGTGGAGGCGACGCACGCGGAGATGGTGGTCAAGCGCCACCTCAAGTCGGTCGCGGAGGTTCGGGGGTTCGTGCGGCTCGTGGTCGGGGCGACGGGGGTGGACGACTTCGTCCCCTGCCTGGTCGCGAGCGAGCTGGTGACGAACTCCATCCGGCACACGACCGGGCCGGACGACGTCACGTTCAGGATCGGGTGGAACGAGGACCGCTCGCTGTGGATGGAGGTGCAGGATTCCCTCTGGGAGGAGCCGCGCGTGCAGCGGGCGGACCTCGACGCCGAGTCGGGGCGCGGGATGTTCGTCGTCGAGTCGTACACGCGCTACTGGGGCGTCCGGCCGTTGAGCGGGAACGTCGGGAAGGTCGTGTTCGCGGTGCTCGACCCGTGAGCCGAGCGCGGCGGGCGTGATTCAGGACGCGGGGGTCAGAAGGCGGCGGCGGG
Source organism: Spirillospora sp. NPDC052242 (assembly GCF_040679555.1). Lineage (NCBI taxonomy): Bacteria > Bacillati > Actinomycetota > Actinomycetes > Streptosporangiales > Thermomonosporaceae > Spirillospora > Spirillospora sp. NPDC052242. The sequence goes on along the minus strand of NZ_JBFAUZ010000027.1, from coordinate 70,860 downwards.
GGCGGTCTGCGGGGCGATGAACATCGCGCTGGCCTCGACGGTCACGCGTCCGTCCGGGCCGCTGATGGTGCCGTCGGCGTAGATCTTGCGGCCCTCGACGCGGCTCGCCTTGGCCTCGACCGTGAGCGGGACGCCGAGCGGGGTGGGGCGGCGGTAGCGGGTCTCCAGGGTCGCGGTCATGCCGGGCGTGCCGGTCGCGGCGGCGGCCATGCCGAGCACCTGGTCCATGATCATCGCGGAGACGCCGCCGTGGACGAACGTCGGCGGGCCCTCGTACACCGCGGGCAGCGTGAACTCGGCGCGGACGATGCCGTCCTCGGAGACCTCGATGTCCACGGGCGGCGCGAGCGGGTTGAGGCGGCCGGTGACCGGGTTGGCGATCTGCCGGTCGAGCCCGCTCTCGCCGACCGTCCCGAAGGGCGGGTGGGCGCGGCGGGCGGCGTTCAGGCGGTCGGTGAGCGCCGCGACCTCGGCGGCCACGGACGCGGCCTCGGCGGGCGCGACCTTGGTGAGGGTCATGGCCTCGGCCAGCTCCCGGACCCGGGCGGCGAGCGCGGCGAGCCCCGCTTCGTCGTCGCCGGACAGGACGTCGCGGTCCACGAACACCTCTCTCATCGAGCCTCCTTCAGCCGAACGGAATTCTAAGATGCGCGGCGATATGCCCCGTACGCCGGGGTCTCCGTTGAGCCCCGGAGAGAGACCGTTCCGGATAGATTCCTGACCCATGACCGATCAGCCGCCCCCCGACCCGGACCGGCCGCCGCCCCACCCGTCGCCGTACGGGCAGCCGTCCGGATCCCGACCCGACTTCGCCCCGCCCGACGACTGGTCGTACGGGCAGGCCCACGGCCAGGGGTACGGCCAGCCGGGCTACGGGCAGGAGGGCCATGGCCAGCAGCAGTACGGGCAGGGCTACGGGCAGCAGCAGTACGGGCCTCCCGGAGGCGGCCATGGCGGCTGGGGGCACGGACCGCCGCCCGGCGGCCCCTACCCCGGAGGGCCTCACGCCGGACGGCCCGGCGGCGGCGACGAGCCGATGTGGGCGATGTTCTGCTACCTCGGCTCACTGATCGTCGGCTTCGTCGCGCCGCTCGTCATCTACTTCGTGAAGCGGCAGGAGTCGGCGTTCGTCCGCTACCACGCCGCGCAGGCGCTGAACTACGCGATCACGCTGCTGATCCATGTCGTCGCGATCCTGCTCGTCACCGTGGTGCCCATGATCATCACGGAGAACCCCGTGTTCCTGATCCCGCTCGCCCTCATGTACCTCGAGGTGCTGATCAGCCCGTTCGTCGTGCTGATCATCGGCTCGGTGAAGTCGAACAAGGGCGAGTACTTCCGGATCCCGGCGTTCTTCTGCTTCCGGATGGTCCGCTGACGCGGGCGCGTCCGGCCGTCCGGCCCGTCCGGCTCACAGGTAGGACGACGCGTACTCGTCGAGGCGCGGGAGCACCGTGTCGCGGTCCCCGGCGGGTACGCGCAGCACCGCCTCCTCGATGCCGAAGGAGGCGTAGTAGTCGAGCTTCTCGGCGGACGGCAGCGTCCCGAACGGGATCACGGGGACCATCGGGCGCCCGGCGTCCGCGCAGGCCCGCCGGAGCCGGGGCAGCGCCTCGCGAATGCCCGCGCCGCCGATCGGCAGCCAGCCGTCCCCGTACTCGGCGACGTGCGCGAACAGCGTGGGCCCCGGGGCGCCGCCGAGCAGCACCGGTACCCGTCCGTCCGGCTTGGGCCACGACCAGCTCGGCTCGAACGCGACGAACTCCCCCTTGAACGACGCCTCCTCGCGCGTCCACAGCTCGCGCATGGCCAGGACGTGCTCGCGCGCCATCGCCCGGCGGCGCTTCCAGGGCACGCCGTGGTCGGCGCCCTCCTCGGCGTTCCAGCCGTAGCCGACGCCGAGCGCGACGCGGCCGCCCGCGAGCCGGTCCAGGGTGGCGACGGCCTTCGCGGTGACGATGGGGTCGCGCTGGGCCGGGAGCAGGATGCCGGTGCCGAGCGTGATCCGCTCGGTGACGACGGCCGCGGCGGCGAGCGCGACGAGCGGGTCGAGCGTCCGCCCGTACTCGGCGGGCAGCGTGCCGTCGCCGGTGGGCGGCGGCGTCGCCCGCGACACCGGGATGTGGGTGTGCTCCGGCAGGTACAGCGACGCGAAGCCGCGCGCCTCCGCCTCCCGCGCCAGGTCGTGCGGCGCCATCGTCAGGTCGGTGGCGAACATCGTGACGCCCAGCCGCATCCCCCGGCTCCCCTCTCTCGCCCGTCGGCCGACCCACCCTAATCAAGCGGTTGCTCGGCACGTCCGGCCGGGTCGGGTCCGGCGCTCAGAAGGCGCAGACGGCGGCGGTGGCGTCGTCGTGGGGCTTGCCGCGCGGCCAGCGGACGGCCTGCGGGTCGGTGCGCTCGACCTCGCGGGTCCGCTCGACGAGCGCGGCCGGGCCGGACTCGACGGCGAGGCGGGCGAGACCGGCCCAGTCGGTGACGCCGAACCGGTCGGCGAGGCGGGTGGCGCCGTCGGTGAGCAGCAGCGCGTGCCGCACGTCGCGCAGCGGGACCGTCCCGGTGATCGCGGCCTCGGCGCCGGCCGGGTCGGAACCGACCCAGCAGGGGCCGCCGGTGATCTCGCGCAGCCCGTCCCGGCAGTCCAGCAGCAGGGTCGAGTCGGCCAGCACCAGGTAGTCGAGCAGGTCGCCGCGCACCCGGACGGCCAGGACGGTCGCGGCGGGCGTCGTCGAGACGGACAGGTCGCACGTGGCACGGTGCGCGGCGGCCACGTCGGCGATCGCACCGGCGAGCCGTCCCACCAGCGGGCGGTCCGCGCGGACGTGCGCGCCCTCGGGCGGCCCCACCGGCGGGCCGGCCTGCGGCCCGAGGCCGTCCAGCATCCGCGCCAGCAGGCGGGTGCCGAGGGAGCGCGAGTACCAGGCCGTGCCGTGCACGCAGCCGAGGTCGGTCCCGAGCGGGAGGCCGCAGCCGTCCAAGACGACCGCCGCGCCGGGCGCCGCCGCCACGAAGTCCTCGTTGCCCCGCCTCGAATCGCCCTCGTCCGTCACCCACGTGACCCGCATGGTGCTCCCCTCGCCGCGTCCGCCCCCACTATCGCGCACCGGCCGTGCCGGGCGCTCCCGGTCCGCGGCCGGATCCGGCACTCGCGCGCCCGCATACGCTGATCTTGAACCGAGGAGAGGAGACGCCCGTGACGAACGCCGACGCCGCCGTCCGTCCCGCGACGCGAGAGGACGTGCCCGCCGCGGTGCGCACGCTCTCGCGCGCCTTCGCCGACTACGCCTTCACCCGGCACGTGATCGCCGCCGACCGCCACGAGGAGCGGCTGCGGGAGTTCCAGGACCTGCTGCTCCGCCGGGTCGGGATGGAGTACGGGCGGGTGTGGGTGTCGGACGACGTGCGGGCCGTGGCCGTGTGGACGACCCCCGACGCCGACCCGTCCCCCGCGTTCGCCGAGCTCGGGCCCCGGATGGCCGAACTCGCCGGGGACCGCGCGGAGGCGTACGCGGCGGCCGAGGCCGCCGTCGAGCCGTTCCGCCCGTCCGAGCCGGTGTGGTTCCTCGCCACCGTCGGCGTCGACCCGGACGCGCAGGGCCGGGGCCTCGGCGCGGCGGTCGTGCGTCCCGGCGTCGAGGCCGCCGAGCGCGCCGGGTACCCCGCGTTCCTGGAGACCTCCAGCGAGCGCAACGTGAAGTTCTACGAGCGGCTCGGCTTCACGACGACCGCCGAGGTGGACCTCCCGGACGGCGGCCCCCGCACCTGGTGCATGCGGCGCGGCTGAGGCTCACGGGGACACGCGGGCTCACGGGGACACGCGGGCGACGGCGCGGACGGGCGCGCCGTCGGCCCCGGCCAGCCGGATCGGGAACAGGGACGCCTCGATCGCGCGGCCCGGCGCGTCCAGGAGGGCGTCGAGGTTCGTAAGGTTCTCCGCGATGACGGCCCCGGCGCCGCACAGCACCCGGTGGGCCGCGAGGGTGAAGTCGTCCGAGCCCAGCGCGGGAGTGGGGTCCACGCTGAGGGCGTCGATCCCGACGGTGCGGACGCCCGCCGCGACGATCGCCTCGGCCGTCGCGGGCGCGAGGTACGGGTGGTCGAGGTAGCGGTCGGTGCCCCAGTGCCGCGACCACCCGGTCGCCACGAGCAGGACGGTGCCCGGCCCGAGGCCCGCCGGGAGCGCGTCGGGCGTGATCGGGGCGCGCGGGGGCAGGCCCCGGACGTCCATGAGCGCGGCGGGCCCGGTGAAGCGGGCGAGCGGCAGCTCGTCGAGGCGGGGCAGGGAGTCGTCGATGTGGAACGGCGCGTCCACGTGCGTGCCGGACTGCGACCCCAGGTGCAGCCGCAGGACGTTCACGCCCTCCTCGGCGACCGTGAGCGCGGGCACGGCCTCGACCTCGGGATCCCCCGGATAGACCTGCATACCGGACGTGATCGGCACCGACAGGTCCACCAGCCGCATATCCATGCGGGCGATTATCCCGGCACCCGGTAGCGTTACGGCGTGTTGCCTCATGTGACAGCCATCCGATACGTGACGCCGCTGCGCGAGGGCGGGTCGCTCCCGGGCGTCGTCGAGGCCGACGACCTCGGCACGTACGTCATGAAGTTCCACGGCGCCGGGCAGGGCCGCAAGGCCCTCATCGCCGAGGTGATCGCCGGGGAACTGGCGCGCCGGCTCGGCTTCCGCGTGCCCGACCAGGTGCTCATCGACCTCGATCCGGTGATCGGGCGGCACGAGCCCGACCCGGACGTCCAGGACCTGCTGAAGGCGAGCACCGGCCGCAACCTCGGCGTCGACTTCCTGCCGGGGTCACTGGGCTACGACCCGCTCGGCTGGACGCCCGAACCCGGCTTCGCGTCCCGGGTGCTGTGGTTCGACGCCTACATCGGCAACGTCGACCGCAGCTGGCGCAACCCGAACATGCTGGTGTGGCACGGCGACGTGTGGCTGATCGACCACGGCGCGAGCCTGATCTTCCACCACGCGTGGGCGAACGCGGCGCGGCTGTTCTCCGGCCCCTACGACGTCGACGACCACGTCCTGACCCGGTACGCGACGCGCCTGGAGGAGGCGGAGGCCGAGCTGGCGCCGCGCATCACCGAGGGGCTGCTGCGGGAGGTGACCGCGCTGGTGCCGGACGAGTGGCTGGAGCGGGAGCCCGGGTTCGCGGGGCCGCAGGCCGTCCGGGACGCCTACGTGGACGTGCTGCTGCCGCGCGCCGGCAAGCCCCGCGAGTGGCTGCCGGACCTGGAGGTCGCCGGGCGCCGCCCGGACACCGGGTCGCGGCGCGGCGCGAACCGTCCCGACTGGCTCGGAGGCCCGGCATGAGCGGCGTCACCAACATCCGGCGGGCGGACGAGCCGACCGTGTTCGAGTACGCGGCGCTGCGGGTGATCCCGCGGGTCGAGCGCGGCGAGGCGATGAACGTCGGCGTGGTCGTGTACTGCCGCGCCCGCGACTACCTGGGGTGCCGCACCCACCTGGACGCGCCGCGCCTGCACGCGCTCGACGCGTCCCTCGACCTGGACGGCGTCCGCTCGGCGCTCGCGGGCGTCGACGCGGTGTGCGGGGGCGGCGAGCGGGCGGGCCAGGCCGCGGACGAGGCGCCGGGCGCCCGGTTCCGCTGGCTGACGGCGCCGCGCAGCACGATCGTCCAGCCGGGGCCGGTGCACGCGGGCCTCACCGAGGACCCCGCCGCCGAACTCGACCGCCTCCTGCGCCTGCTGGTGCTTTAGCGGTCTCAGTCCCACTCCCAGCGGATGCCGTGGTACCCGGCGGCCATGCCGAACTCGATGTAGTGGACGCTGTGGTAGCTCGACATCCGCAGGTCCGCGGAGTCCTTGAGGGCCGTGTGGCCGTCGGGCCGCCACGTCCGGTAGCAGCGGGCGGGCAGCGTCGCCGGGTGGAACCGGACCTCGATGAGGTACTCGTGCTGGGGGGTGCGGAAGCCGCGGCCCTCCTCGGTCACCGGCGGGCCGGTCTCGTCGAACCCGAACCCGTACTCCAGCAGGTACGTCTCGCCGCGGCCGAGGGCGCGGTCGAACAGCAGCTCGGCGGCGATGAGGCCGCTCGACTCGTCCATCCGGACGCGGCCGAAGCGGCAGCCGCGGGCCGTCCGGGAGGACGGGAGGATGCCGTGCGGGTGGTGGTAGACGGCGATCCAGCGGTCCACGCCGCGCTGCTGGGCCTGGAACACCGCGCGGGTGCGGACCTCGCGCAGTTCCCGGCGGCGCCCGACGATGTGCTGGTCGTGGAGGCTGAGCCCGGTGAGCTGCCGCTCGCCGCGGTCGCCGATCTCGTCGAGCAGGTCGCGGACGCCGGGCTCGGGGCAGAGCTCCTCGACGGACTGCCACGGCCCGGCGGAGCGGTCGGCGGACGGGCGCAGCAGCGTCAGCAGGGAGTGGCGCGGCAGCTCGAGGATGGCCTCCAGGCCGCGGACGGCGCGCAGCGAGTCGGCGCGCTCGGGGCGGGTGCGGCCGCGCTGCCAGTAGCTCAGGGTGGAGAGGCTGACGGCGATGCCCTGCTCTTCCAGGCGGCGGCGCAGCGACTCCAGGCTCAGGCCGCGCGCCTGGATGGCGGCCTGCAGGGCGACGTTGAAGGGACCGTACTGCAGGACCTGGAGAAGGTCGTCCTCGGCGACACTCTGCACTGCTAGGCCTCCGGATCCGGTCCGGCCGGCCCCCGTGAAACGGCCTTGACTCGTGGACTTTCCGCTTCCGCGCTCACTGTAAGACGCCTCGCCCCCCGAGTCGACCGGCAAAGGTTCACAACGGCGCCGCGTTTCCCACCGCACGGTCAGTGCCACTCCCATTCCAGGCCGACGATACCGCGACGCACGTTCGCGACCGCGAGGTTGGCGCTGCCGGACGTCCCGACCCACAACTCCCCGAGGCGGTTGCGGGGCCCGTCGGCGGTCTCGGCGGTGAAGCCGTAGCAGCGGGCGGGGAGCCGCTCGCCGTCGAACTGGACGACCGCGACGTACTGCTGCACGGGGTGCGGGAAGCGGCGGTCGTAGCCGCCGGGCGCCCCGGCCCCCTCGGGGACGGTGACGGGGCCGAGGTCGTACTCGACGACGGCGGTATCCCCGGCCGCCAGCACCCGGTCGAAGACGAGTTCGAACGCGACCAGGCCGTCCCCGGCGCGGATCCGTCCGGGGCGGCAGTAGCGCGCGGCGGCGAGGCCGGACGCGGCGCAGCCGGCGGGATCGGTGGGGTCGCCGGGATCGGCGGGGCCGGTGCGGTGGACGCAGACGACGCGGTCGATGTCGTCCCCGGCGGCGCGCAGCACGGCCCGCACCGACAGCGTCCAGGTGCGGCCCGCCTCGTCCAGCCGGTAGACGTCGTGGACGCCGAGCCGTTCGAGGCGGTGGTCGCCGGACCGGTCGAGCTGGCCGACGAGCCGGGCGTACCCGTCGGGGTCGGGCCACAGGCCGCTCGCGGACGCGGGCGACCCGGCGGACGGCCCGGCGGCGAGCGCGCCCCGGCCCGCGGCGGGCCGCGCGACCTCCCCGGCGACGGGTGCGGTCTCGTCGAGCAGCGCGGTCAGGGTGCCGGGCGCGACGCCGAGGACGTCCTCCAGGGACTCGACGACGGCGCGCGAACGGGGCCTGCTGCGGCCGCGCTGCCAGTAGCTGAGGGTGGCCACGCTGACCGTCAGCCCGCTGCGCTCCAGCCGGTGCCGGACGCGTTCCAGGGTGAGCCCGCTGGCCTGGATGGCCTGCCGCAACGCCCCGGCGAATTCCACGGCCCGGATGCTACCGTTTCGGACCGTTCCCGTCAGGTATCGGGGAGTAATCGGGCAGGGAACAACAAACCTCTAGAACAGGATGGACATGAACGATCCGGTCTCCACGAAGCCGACCCGGCGGTAGGCGGCCCGCGCCCGCACGTTGTAGTCGTTGACGTACAGCGACACCGTCGGCGCGATCGTGCGCAGCGACTCGGCGACCACCGCGGCCATCCCGGACACCGACAGGCCCCGGCCGCGCAGGTCCGGCGGGACCCACACCCCCTGCACCTGGCACGCGTGCGGCGTCACCGCCCCGATCTCGGCCTTGAACAGGACGCGGCCGTCCTCGATCCGGGCGAACGCCCGCCCGTCCCGGATCAGCTCCGCGACCCGCGACCGGTACAGCACTCCCCCGTCGCCGGCGTTGGGCGAGACCCCGACCTCCTCGGTGAACATCGACACGCACGCCGGGTAGACGATGTCGAACTCGTCCATCCGCACCCGCCGGACGTTCCGGTCGGGCTCGACGTCCGGCTCCCGCGACGTCGCCATCACCGGCTGCACCGCCCGCACCGCCCGCGGCGGCCCCCAGTACGGTTCGAGGATCCGCCAGAGCGGGCCGACCGTCTCGACCGGCCCGACGACGGACGAGCAGCGCCGCCCCTGCGCCCGCGCCCGCTCGCCGAACGCGCGGACGGCGTCCGGGCAGGCGGCGACCGGGATCAGGTTCGCGCCCGAGTAGCACAGCGACGTCAGCCGGCCGTCGCGCATGTAGCCCCACATCTGGGCGCCGAGCCGCCGCGGGTCGAGCCCGGCGGCGTGCACCCGCGAGCCGACGAACACGTTCGCGACGGGGTCGGCGTCGAGGATCGCCAGCGCGTCGCGCCGGTGCCGGTCGTCCAGCACCCGCACGGGCGCCGAGCCGAGCATGCGCACCGCCGCTACCCGCCCCGGGCCGGGGGCGCGCCCCGCACGGCGGCCTTCACCACTGAAAGCACCACGTGGCCAAGCCTATGCGGTCCCGGCTCCGATCACCTCCACCGCCTCCCGCACGGACACCCCCGGCGCCCCGGGCGGCGACTCGGACCTCCGGTCACCGGTCAGGCTGCTCATTGTGGGGGCGCCCCACATACCCCCGGCACAGGCGGGGCCGCCTGCCCGTCGACCTCCGGTCGCGGGTCAGGCGGCGGGCTTGCGCGGCTTCTCCGGCCGTTCCTGCTTCGCGGGCGCGGGCGGCGGGCCCGCCGGGCACGTCGCGTCCGGGCCGGGCCGGCTCGCGGGGAGCTCGCCGCGCCCGAGGTAGGCGGCGACGGCCCGGTCGACGCAGGCGTCGCCGGTCAGCGTGACGCCGTGGTTCCCGCCGCCCTCCTGCACCAGCAGCCGGGAGGTGGGGAACCTGAGGTGCGTCTCCTGCGCGCCCGGGTACGGGGTCGCGGCGTCCTCGGTCGCGTGGACGAGCAGGATCGGCGGCATCGACGTGCTCCCCCACACGTCCGGGCGCGGCCCGCCGCCCGCCGCCCAGAACGCGCACGGGGCGTTGTACCAGGTGTTGCTCCAGGTCTCGAAGCGGTGCCCCGTCCGGTACAGGCGCTCGGCGTCGGCGCGCCAATCGGACCAGTCGCGCGGCCACGGCGCGTCGCGGCACTCCACGGCGGTGTAGACGGCGTAGCCGTTGAGGTCGAGCCGGTTCGGCGGCTCCCAGGCGGCCCGGAGCGGGGCCGGGTCGTCGCGGACGACGTAGGCCGACAGGGCGCGCGCGTGTGCGTCCCACGAGTGCTGGGCGTAGCCGTCGGCGAGGAAGAGGCCGTCGAGTTCGGCGGGGCCGATCCGGCCGCCGAGCGGCTCGGTCTCCAGCGCGGCGCGCACCCGATCGTAGGCGGCGCGGACGTCCGCGGCGGTCGTCCCGAGCCGGTAGGTCTCGTGGTGGCGGGCGATCCAGGCGAAGAAGGCGCCGATGCGCTCCTCGAACGCGACGTTCTGGTCGAGGTTGTTCTGGTACCAGGCGCCGCTCGGCCGGGGCACGCTGTCGAGGACCATCCGGTCGACGCGGTGCGGGAACATCGTCGCGTAGACCGCGCCCAGGTAGGCGCCGTAGGAGTAGCCGAAGTAGTCGATCGTCTCCTGCCCGAGGGCGTGGCGGATCGCGTCGACGTCGCGGGCCCAGTCGGCGGTGCCCATGTGCGGCAGCAGCTCGCCGTGCTCCGCGGCGCACGAGCGCGCGAAGGCGCGGGCCCGCTCGACCCACGCCCGCTCCTCCTCCGCGTTCGCGGGGACCGGGTCGGGCATCGCGCGGCCCGGGTCCCGGTACGACTCGTCGCAGGTCAGGGCGGGCTCGCTGGCGCCGACGCCGCGCGGGTCGAACCCGATCCAGTCGTAGGACGCGGCGACGTCGTCCGGGAGCGCGGACGAGAACAGGGCGGGGAGGTCGCGCCCGTGCGCGCCCGGCCCGCCCCGGTTCAGCAGGACGGCGCCCTTCGACTCGGGCGCGGTGCGCGGGGCGCGGCTCAGCGCGAGCGTGATCTGCTTCCCGCCGGGGCGGTGGTGGTCGAGGGGGACGCGGAGTTCGGCGCACTGCAGGCCCTTGAGGCGGCCGCCCGCGACCGGGTCGTCGGCCGGGCAGGGCTTCCAGTCGATCCCGGCGGGCGGCGGGGCGAGGTCGGCGGACACGGGCGCGACGGACGGGGTCGAGCCGCCGGCGCCCGCGAACGCGAGGGCGATCGCGGCGGCGGCCGTCCCGGCGACGGCCCTCTTGCCGGTTCCGCGGGCGAGGGTCCTGCGGGGACGGGTCGTGCGCGCGAGGGTCCTGCGGGTTGCGTGGTTCGGCACTTTCGCTTTCTATCGGCCGCGCCGCCGGGGCCCACCGAACCGGGGATCGCGCGTTTCCATGCCGAACCGGGAGGTCACACCCCATCCGGGACCGGGCGGGTCGTGCGCCCGTGACCGGGTCCCGCCGTGCGGCCGGGACCCGGTCACGCGGCGGCTACGGGCGTCCGACCGGAAGGTCCTTGCCCGCGCCGGCACCGGCGGCCTTGAGCCGCACGGCCGTCGGGTCCGGGTCGTTCAGCGCCGGGACGGCGGCGCAGCGCGCGTCCGCGCCGCGGCGGCTCTCCGGCAGCGCGCCGGTGTCGAGGTAGGCCGCGACCTTGTCGTCCAGGCAGACGTTGCCGTTGAGCGTGTTGGAGTGGGTCTTGCCGCCCTCCTCCAGCACCAGGCGGGACGACGGGAACACCTTGTGCATCGCGTAGCCGCCCTCGACCGGGGTCGCGGCGTCCTGCGACGACTGCACGAGCAGGATGCCGGGCAGCTTCTTGCTCCCCTTCAGCCGGTACTCCGGGCCGCCCTGGAACGGCCAGAACGCGACGGGCGCGTTGAACCAGACGTTGCTCCAGGTGTTGAAGCGGTAGCCCTGGCGGACGAGCTTCACCGCGTCGTTGTGCCACTTGGACCAGTTGCGCGGCCAGCGGGCGTCGGCCGCCTGCACGGCGTTGTAGACGGCGAACGAGTTGTCGTCGCCGCCGGGGTTCAGCCAGCCGAGCAGCCCGGACGGGTCCTCGTCGTTCGCCCACGCCGAGAGCGCCTCGCCGAACGGGATGTAGTACGCGGTGTTGTACCCGGCGCTCAGCACGATGTCGTCCAGCTCGCTGGGGCCGATCTTGCCGCCGATCGGCGACTTCTCGGCGGCGGCCCGCACCTCGTAGTACTTGGCCTCGACCTCGTCCCGGGTGTCGCCGAGGCGGTAGACCGAGTCCCACTCGGCGAGCCACGCGAACCACGACTTGATGTTGCGCTCGAACGCCTTGTCCTGCTCGAGCTGCGAGTCGTACCAGATGTTCTTCGGGTTGACGTTGCCGTCCATCACCATGCGCTTCACCCGCTCGGGGAAGAGCGAGGCGTAGGTGGCGCCGAGGTAGGTGCCGTAGGAGAAGCCGTACCAGCTGATCTTCTCCTGGCCGAGGGCGCGGCGGATCGCGTCGACGTCGCGGGCGGCGTCGGTGGTGCGCATGTTCGGCAGGAGGTCGCCGAACTTCTCGGCGCAGTCCTGCGCGTACTTCTTCGACTTGGCGAGCCAGGCCCGCTCCTCCTTCCACGACGCGGGCACGTAGTCGGGCCGGATCGGGTCGGAGTAGTGCGGGTCGCAGGACAGCCGGGGCTCGCTGGCGCCGACGCCGCGCGGGTCGAAGCCGATGATGTCGTACTTGGCGGCGACGTCGGCGTGGCCGGTGCCGCCGATCCAGCGGGCGAGCGCGGGCGCGTACGCGAGGCCGCTGCCGCCGGGGCCGCCCGGGTTCACGAACAGGACGCCCTGGTAGTTCGCCTCGTCGGTGTGCTTGAAGCGCGACACCGCGATGGAGATCTTCCGGCCGTGGGGCTTCGCGTGGTCCAGCGGGACCTCGACCGTGGCGCACTGCGCGTTGTTCATCGGGTCGTCCGGCCCGCTGACCTCGCACGTGCCCCAGTCGATCGACCCCGGGGAGGCGAGCGCCGCGGCGCCGGCCGTCCGGGCGGTGTCCGCGCTCGCGGGGACGGCGGCGCCGAGACCGCCGGCCGTCACGACCGCGGCGGCCGTGACGAGAAGAACCTTTCTCAACCTGACCCCCTCAGATCGGCGGCTCCGGGCGCCGCGAGGGCGCCGGAGGGGGAGCTGCGCCGATGTAGCGGATGCATGAATTGCGGGGAGATTGTGGCGGTTCCAGCCCCTTTGGAGGCAGAGGCCGTCCCAGAGGGATGCGGAACCGTGACAAGATCAGCGGAACTTCGTGATGTTTCACGACGTTCCGCCCCGGCACGGCGCGGGCAGGCCTGTTACAGGGAGTGACCAGATCGTGACGGGATCAGCGGAAGCTCGTGATCGTCCCGGACGTTCGGGACCCCGGACATGACGAAGCCCCCGGAGCGATTCCGGGGGCCTTCGCGCCGATCGCCCGACCGCGGACGATCCGCGCGCGATCGGCGGGCGCGGGTCAGCTCACGACGACCTCGGCGCCGGGACCGGACACGGAGCCGTCCTCACCGATCTCGATGCCCATGTCCTCGGCGATCCGCATGGCCTCCTCGATCAGCGTCTCGACGATCTGCGCCTCGGGGACCGTCTTGATGACCTCGCCCTTGACGAAGATCTGGCCCTTGCCGTTGCCGGACGCCACGCCGAGATCGGCCTCGCGGGCCTCGCCCGGACCGTTCACGACGCAACCCATGACCGCGACGCGCAGCGGGACGGGGAAGTCCTTCAGGCCCGCCGTGACCTGCTCGGCCAGCGTGTAGACGTCCACCTGCGCGCGGCCGCAGGAGGGGCACGACACGATCTCCAGGCCGCGCTGCCGCAGCCCCAGCGATTCCAGGATCGCCGTGCCGACCTTGACCTCCTCGACCGGCGGCGCCGACAGCGACACCCGGATCGTGTCGCCGATGCCCTGGCTCAGCAGCGCGCCGAACGCCACCGCGGACTTGATCGTCCCCTGGAAGGCCGGGCCCGCCTCGGTGACGCCGAGGTGCAGCGGGTAGTCGCAGGCGGCGGCGAGCTGCCGGTACGCCTCGATCATCACGACCGGGTCGTTGTGCTTCACGGAGATCTTGATGTCGCGGAAGCCGTGCTCCTCGAACAGCGAGCACTCCCACAGCGCCGACTCGACCAGCGCCTCGGGGGTGGCCTTGCCGTACTTCTCCAGCAGCCGCTTGTCGAGCGAGCCGGCGTTGACGCCGATGCGGATCGGCACCCCGGCCTCGGACGCCGCCTTGGCGATCTCCCCGACCTTGTCGTCGAACTTCTTGATGTTGCCGGGGTTGACCCGGACGGCCGCGCAGCCCGCGTCGATCGCGGCGAACACGTACTTCGGCTGGAAGTGGATGTCGGCGATGACCGGGATCGGCGACTTGCGGGCGATCGCGGGCAGCGCCTCGGCGTCGTCCTGCGACGGGCAGGCGACCCGGACGATCTGGCAGCCGGACGCGGCCAGCTCCGCGATCTGCTGCAGCGTGGCGTTCACATCGGCGGTCAGCGTCGTGGTCATCGACTGCACCGACACCGGCGCGTCGCCCCCCACCGGCACGTTCCCGACCATGATCTGACGGGACTTGCGGCGCGGCGCGGCCGCGGGCCCCGCTCCCTGCCCGTCACGGACCGTAGGAATTCCCAGTGAAACGCTCATCCCTCTCCTCTGTTCGCCTCTGCTCGCCCGGAGACGCTCTCGGCCCCCCGCAGAGAAGGCGGGCGTCCCTCTCGTGACACGGCCGCCCGGCCCGTACAAGCCTAGGCGCCCCGGGCGAATGCGGTGACGGCGACCGGCACGTAATAGTGTGACCAATCGGCTACGCGCGGTAAACCTCCCGGGTCATTCGGGCAGCTCGAGAGGGTTGAACAGGTCGGCCAGAATCAGCAGGACGCCGAACCCGACGAGCAGGAGGACCGCGAGGTAGGTGAGGGGCAGGAGCCTGGTCATGTCGACCGTGCCGGGATCCGGACGGCCGCGCGCCCGCGCCAGCCCCGCCCGCGCGCGCTCGTAGGCGACGACCGCGAGGTGCCCGCCGTCCAGCGGCAGCAGCGGCACGACGTTCAGCGCGCCGAGGAAGATGTTCAGCGAGACGACGAGCGACAGGAACAGCGCGAGCTTGTCCCGGGCCGAGTCGTCCGACGCGAAGATCTGCCCCGACACGTCCGTCGCGCCGACGACGCTGCCCACCTGCCCGCCCGGCGAGCCGGCCCGCTCGTCCGAGAACAGGTTCGGGATCGCCGACGGCAGGTCCACCACGACCCGGCCGATGCCCTCGACCGTCGCGGCGACGCCGCGCCCGGCGAACACCGCCCCGTTGATCGGCCCGACCCGCTCGTACCCGGCCCCCGCCACCCGCGCGGACATCCCGACGAACGGCTCGCCGCCGGACTCCGCGAGCCGCATCCGCAGCGTCACCGGCCGGGGCTCGCCCGGCCGCTCGACCGTCACGGCGACCGTCCGTCCGGCTCCGGCGCGGTCGATCGCCCTCGTCAGCTCCCGCCAGCCGCCGACCGGGGCGCCGTCGAACGCGACGATCCGGTCGCCCGCCCGCAGTCCCGCCCGCGCCGCCGGGGACGCCGGACGGTCCGGGCCGCACTCGGCGCCCGGCCCGGCGGGCACGCACGCCGACACCCGGTCGACGGTCGTGGTCACGGTCCCCGGGTCGCGGATCCCGAGCGTCATCGCCATCACCATGAGCAGCAGGAACGCGAACACGAAGTTCGCGACGACGCCCGCGGCGATCACGATCGCGCGGCGCCCCGCGGGCTGCCGGTAGAACGCGCGGGGCCGGTCCGCCGGATCGATCTCCTCCAGCGGCGTGTATCCGACGATCTTGACGAAGCCGCCCAGCGGGATCGCCTTCACGCCGTACTCCGTCTCGCCGCGCCGCCGCGACCACAGCGTCGGCCCGAACCCGACGAAGTACTGGGTGGCCTTCATCCCGAACCGCTTCGCGGTGAGCAGGTGCCCGGCCTCGTGCAGCATCACCGACGCGAGCAGCGCGACGACGAAGGCGACCGCGCCGAGCAGGAACGCCATCCCAGCCCCCTCGGGGGTCCGCCCCGGGCGGGCCCCGGGTGCCTAGGCGCGTGTTTCCCGAGGGACGACCCCCCACACCCGCCCCCGCCGCGCGGGCCGCCCGTCGCGAGGGGCGGGCGGGGTCAGGAGAGGCCGATGACTTCGCGGGTGCGGGTCCGCGCCCACGCGTCGGCGGCGAGGACGTCGTCGAGCGTCAGGCCCGCCGACGGCGACGCGGCGGAGCCCGCGTCGTGCTCGTCCAGGACCCGGGCGATCGTGTCGACGATCCCGAGGAACGGCAGCCGTCCCGCGCGGAACGCCTCCACGCACTCCTCGTTGGACGCGTTGTAGACGGCCGGGGCGGTGCCGCCCCGCTCCCCCGCGCCGCGCGCCAGCCGCACCGCCGGGAACGCCTCGTCGTCCAGCGGGAACAGCTCCCACGTGTGCGCCCGCGTCCAGTCGAGGCCCGGGGCGGCGTCCGGGACCCGGTCGGGCCAGTCCATCCCGAGCGCGATCGGCAGCCGCATGTCGGGCGGGCTCGCCTGCGCGAGCGTGGAGCCGTCGGTGAACTCCACCATCGAGTGGATCACCGACTGCGGGTGCACCATCACCTCGATGCGGTCCATCGGGACGTCGAACAGCAGGTGGGCCTCGATGACCTCCAGGCCCTTGTTGACGAGGGTCGCCGAGTTGATCGTGACGACCGGGCCCATGTCCCACGTCGGGTGGTTCAGCGCCTGCTCGGGCGTGACGTCCGCGAGCTCGTCCCGGGTGCGGCCCCGGAACGGGCCGCCGCTCGCCGTCAGCACCAGCCGCCGCACCTCCTCGGGACGGCCGCCGCGCAGGCACTGCGCGAGCGCCGAGTGCTCGGAGTCGACGGCGACGATCTGCCCCGGCCGGGCCCGCTCGCGCACCAGCGGGCCGCCGATGATGAGCGACTCCTTGTTGGCGAGCGCCAGCGTCCGCCCGGCGTCCAGCGCGGCCAGCGTGGACGCCAGGCCGAGCGCCCCCGTGACGCCGTTCAGCACCACGTCGCACTGCCATCCGGCGACCTCGGCGACCGCTTCCGGACCGGCCACGATCTTCGGGATCGGGTACTCGCCGGCGGCGTACCCGCGGCGCTTCGCCTCGGCGTAGAAGGCGAGCTGCAGGTCCTGGGCGGCGGACGCCTTCGCGACGGCGACGATCTCGGGCCGGAACTCCAGCGCCTGCTCGGCCAGCAGCCCGACCCGGCCGCCCCCGGCGGCCAGGCCCGTCACCCGGAACCGGCCGGGGTTGCGGCGGATCACGTCGAGCGCCTGCGTGCCGATCGATCCGGTGGAGCCGAGCACGACGACGTCACGGGCGGCGGCCGCGTCGGCGGCGGCGTCAGAGGGAGTCATCACGGGGCCCATTCTCGCCCATGGCGCGTCGCCCATGGTGAATCGCCGGTGTTCAGCCGTCGCGCTCGTCCGGTTCCGGGAGGAGCGGGAGCCGCAGGACGAACCGGGCGCCGCGGGCCTCGCGTCCGGCGTCCCGTCCGGTGTCCCCTCCTGTGTCCCGTCCGGCGTCGGCGGCGTAGAGGCGGCCGCCGTGCGACACCGCGGTCGCGCGCGCGACGGCCAGGCCGAGGCCGCTGCCGCCGTCGACCCGGCTGCGGGCGCTGTCCAGGCGGGTGAAGCGCTCGAAAACGCGGTCGCGGTCGGCGGCCGGGATGCCGGGGCCGTCGTCGCGGACCTCCACGACGGCCTCCGCGCCGTCCCGGCGCACCTCGACCTCGATGAGCCCGGTCGCGTACCGCTCGGCGTTGGCGAGCAGGTTGACCAGCAGCCGGCCGAGCCGGATCGGGTTGCCCTCGACCATCACCCCGGTGTCGACCTTCGCGTTGAGCGGGACGGGCGCGGTGCGGACGGCGAGTTCCGACTCGACGAGCCCCCCGATGTCGACCGGCTCGCGGGCCGGTTCCTCGCCGGCGTCCAGGCGGGCCAGCGCGAGGAGGTCGTCGACGATCCGGTGCAGCCGCTCGACGTCGCGCAGGGCGCCGTCCAGCGTCTCCGGGAGGTCGGCGTCACGGGGCGCGGCCAGCGCCAGCTCGATGCGGGTACGCAGCCCGGTCAGCGGGGTGCGCAGCTCGTGCGAGGCGTCCGCGATGAACGCGCGCCGCTGAAGGGCCGAGCGCTCCAGCCGGTCGAGGACGCCGTTGACCCGCGCGGCCAGCCGGGCGTCGGCGTCGCCGGTCGGCGGCACGCTCACCCGGCGGGACGCGTCCGCCGTCTCGAGGATCTCCCCCATCTCCGCCTCGGCCTCCGCCACCGGGCACAGCGCGCGCTCGGCCGCGCGCCGGGCGGCCCAGGCGGTGAGGACGAGCGCCGCGGCGAACAGCGCGGCCATGACGGGCGCGAGGACGCTCCACCGGGCGTCCGCGTAGACGTGCAGGACGACCGCCGCCGCGACCGTTCCGAGCAGCAGCGGCGGACCCGTCACCGCGAGCGCGCCCACCGTCCCGCGCGCCGGTGCGGAGCGCGGCCGGTGCACCCGGCCCTCGGCTTTCCGGACCGACATGTCTCCTTTGTACGTATTCCAGGGCAAAGGAGACATGCGCCGACCGTATGGGGCGGACTGATCTTCTGCCCGGCCGCCCGGCCGACCGCCGAGCGGGCGACACGGGAGCCTTTGCCGCCCTTTTCACCTTCGCTAGCTGGGACAACACACTCCCCGGCCTATAAAGGAGTCACGTGAAGCCGACTCCCGCGAGGGGATGGGACATGGGCCAGGCGGGCGACCCGACGTTCGACCCGGCGCCGCTGAGCACAGCGCAGCGCCTGGGCGACGCCTGCGTCGTCTGCGGCAAGAGATGGCCCCGGCCGCGCGTCCGCGTCGGCCGCCTGCCGGATTCGACCGGGGTGTTCGCGTGCGACGACTGCGCACCCGCCCCGCCGGTACCCCGCCCGCGGCGGAGCCCGCGAGAACCGCGCTTCACGGGCGCCGGACCGGTCGGAGAGCCGGCCCCGGTGCCGGCGACGGCCCTGCACGCCGCCGTCGCCATGGAGTCTCTCCAGGGAGAAGGGTGACCCGGGCCTTCGGGGGGAAGCCCGGGACCACCCGAGAGGCGCGCCCGGCTGGGGGCGGTCGGGCGCGCCGGAGAGACCTCTAGCGGGAGACCTCTAGCGGTCTCCCCGGAACGCCGCTACAGCTTCGTCGACTCGATCCACGTGCGCGTCCACTCCGCGTAACTCGTGCACCGGTCCTTGCCCGATCCCGCCTCGCCGTCCCCGCCGTCCTCGGCGTCCTCGGCGTCCTCGCCTGGCTCCCGGCCGCAGTCCTCGCGCGGCGTGTGCGCGAAGATCACGTTCTCCAGATACTCGCGGTCGCCGACGCGGTAGGCGCTGCAGAAGCCCGGCCGGAGCCGGTCGCCCGAGCACGCCTGCGGGTTGGCGGGGGCCACGCCCGTCCACTCGGCAACCTGCTGCTGGACGTCCGCGGACGCCGTCCACTGCAGCCACTGGTACATGCAGTTCGGGTGCTGCGCCCGGGAGCTGATCATCCAGGCGTCCATCCAGCCGGTCACGCCCTCCGCCGGGACGGCGCCCCGCACCGGCTGCGACGCCCGGTTCAGGACGTCCACGTGGTACGGCCACGCCTGCCCCAGCACCGCGCCGCCCGCGGCGAACGCGCTCACGGCGTCGGCGGGCAGCTCCCAGTACTCGGCGACGTGCGGGCGCTGCTCCTTGAGGACGCGCCCGGCGGCGGCGAGCTGCTCGGGCGTCAGCGAGTACGGGTCCTCGATGCCGAGGTCGGGCTCGGCGCCCTTGAGGTACAGCGCGGCCTCGGCGATCGACAGCGGGCTGTCGCGCATGACGAGCTCGCCCGAGTACCGGCGGGCCTGGTCGGGGTCGAACAGCGCGGCCCAGCTCGACGGCTGCGGCACCGACCGCGCATCGTGGACCAGCAGGTTCGAGCCCCACACGTACGGGACGCCGAAGTACTCGCCGTCCCGTTCGAGCAGGCCGCGGAGCGTCGGCTCGAGCTTCTTGTAGCCGTCCACGAGGTCGGTGTTCACCGGGACGACCTGGTCGTCGGCGATGAGCCGGCCGGCGACCTCGGGCGGCGCGGCCACGCCGTCGTAGTGCCGGCCCTCGTCGCGCATCAGGTCGGCCATCTCGTGCGGGGTCGTGACGACCTTCCAGCCGATCTTGCAGCCGGTGCGCTCCTCGAACGGGGTGACCCAGTCGACGCGCGGGTCGGTGCCGCCGTTCTCGATGTAGCCCGGCAGGGTCACGAGGTTGAGGACGCCTTCGCCGGGGCCGAGCGTGCTCGCCACCTTCGCGACGCCGACCGGCTCGCGGTCCTCCTCGCCGCCGCTGCACGCGACGAGTCCCGCCGTCGCCAGCACCGCGGTCGTCCCGAGGGCCGCCAGCACCTTGGCGCGCACCCCGTCCAGCAGGCGCGTGTTCGTCAGGCGCGTGCCCGTCAGCCGCATGTCGCTCCCAGCTCGCCTCGCGGGTCCGCTCCCCCGGATTCGCGAACGTCCCCGTCGGCGCAGCGTAGCGCCTTCGCGGCGGGGCGGCGGCGGGACGGCGCGGGGCCGGGCGCGCGCCGCGGGCCCCGGCCGTCCTTTTCCTCGGACGGACGATGCCCGGCGAAAGAATCGCCGCCCGTTCGTCGCCCGAACCGCCGTCCGGATTCTCGGTGGACCGGAACAACGCGCAACACGAGCGGTACGGCGGCGCCTAATGCGCGGGCGCCGGCGGAACCCGATCCGCCGTTACCCGCGGCGACCATTCACCGCCATTTACCGACATTGTTTCCGGGCGTTCACCCGTGGAAGATCCGCCACGGCCCCGGGGGACGGCGGGTGCTGGCGTCCGCGCCGCACACGGGGTGCTCCGGCGAGGGATGCGGCGCGGCCGCCGCCCTGCCCGGGGCCGTGACGGCACCGGCGGGCGCGGCGAGGTGGGGAACAGCGATCATCCTGCGGTGCTGCCTGGCCACGCGATCGCCGGCGCCCGGCGGAACGGCGACGGTGTGACGCCCTCGAGCCGGAGGAGGTTCGAGGGACGCCGCGCGTCCCGCCGGGTGTCGTCGGGCCGGGGCGGCCGGTGCCCGTGCGCGCCGGGGAACCCGTGCGCGTCGGGGAGCGGGGGCCGCCACGGGGTCCGCCGGATCGTCTCGATCCGCGCGATGAGGGCCTGCGGGGTGTCGGCCTCCAGGAAGTCGCCTACGTCCAGCTCGCGGGGCGGCAGCGCCCACCAGCGGCGGGTGAACGGGCCGAACCAGATGGTCCAGCCCGGAAAACGCCGTCCGAGCGCGTCGACCTCTGCGGCATGGTCGTCTGCGGTCATTGCACGGCTCCCTGCGCCGGCCCGCGGTCACGGTCTCCACCGGGCCCTGACTTTCATTTCCGCCTCATTTAATTGAGACAGTCAGATTGTGTCTCCGAGCACAGAACGAGTCAATGGAAGTTGCTATCATTCGCGGCCGCGCCGGGCCCGTAAGAAGGCCACGGAAACGCGGGCGGGCGCGTCCCCGCCGAGTGTCGGACGGCACCGGCGCGCCGGCCACCCGAACCCGCCGGTACCGACACCCTGTAACGCCGCGATCGGCGCCCTTGACACTGTGCCCGGTAGCATCGGCGTGATGCTGCCCACGGTCGACGACGTGCTCCGGCTCGACGCGGTCCGCCGCTGCCGGCCGCGCGTCGTCGCGGGCGCCGACCGCACGGGCGGGCGCGTCCGCTGGGTCCACGTCGCCGAGGTCACCGACATCGCGCACCTGCTGCGCGGCGGGGAGCTCGTCCTCACCACCGGCATCGCGCTGCCCGACGACCCGGACCGGCTGCGCGCCTACATCGCCGACCTCGCCGAGGTCGGGGTGTGCGGGCTGATGATCGAGCTGGGCCGCCGGTACGCC
The DNA here is from genome assembly GCF_040679555.1 of Spirillospora sp. NPDC052242. Taxonomy (NCBI): domain Bacteria; kingdom Bacillati; phylum Actinomycetota; class Actinomycetes; order Streptosporangiales; family Thermomonosporaceae; genus Spirillospora; species Spirillospora sp. NPDC052242. The sequence continues at coordinate 49,731 of NZ_JBFAUZ010000027.1, read as the reverse complement.
ACCGCGCTGCCCGGCCCGCTGACCGACGCCGCCGAGCGGCACGGGCTCCCGGTGGTCGTGCTCGAGCACGAACCGGTGTTCGTCGACATCACCGAGGCCGTGCACGCGCGGATCGTCCAGGAGCAGTTCGCGGAGCTGCGGGAGTCGGAGCGGCTGCACGAGATCTTCACCCGGCTGTCGGTCGAGGGCGCCTCCACCGACGAGGTCGTCCGGCGGGTCGCCGCGCTCGCCGGGCACCCGGTCGTCCTGGAGAACCTGTCGCACCGGGTGCTGGCCGCCGACGCGGGCGGCGCCGACCCGGCGGAGGTGCTCGCGGCGTGGGAGGCGCGGTCCCGGGCCGTCCGGCCCGGCGGCCGCACCGGCTACGACGGGACGTCCGGCTGGCTGACGACCGTGGTGGGCGCGCGCGGCGAGGACTGGGGACGGCTGATCATCGTCCTCGGGTCGCCGCCGACGCCGCGCGAGACCGTCCTGGTCGAGCGGGCCGCGACCACGCTCGCGCTCGGCCGGCTGCTCGACCGGCACGCCGAGAGCCTGGAGCGGCAGGCGCACGGGACGATCATCGCCCGCATCATCGCGCACGCCCACTCCGATCCGCAGGAGGCCGCCGCGCGCGCCCGCGCGCTCGGGGTCCCGCTGACCGGGCGGCGGCTGTTCGGCGCGGTCCTGCGGCACCGGGCCGCCACGGGCGCGGCGCCGCCGGTCGGGGAACTGTCCCAGCTCGCCGAGACCACCGCCGCCGCCTGCCGGCAGGCGCGGCTCGCCGCGCTCGTCGGCGTGCTCGACGAGGGCGGCCCGGACGCCCGCGTCGGCGTGCTCGCGTCGCTGCCCGCCCGCGCCGACGCCGAGACCGCGCTCACCGAGATCGCCGCGCTGCTGCGCAAGCAGTCGGTGCACGACGGGGTGCTCGCCGCCGGCTCCGTCGTCGAGACGATCCGCGACGTGCGCCGCTCGTTCCTGGAGGCCGAGCAGGTCGCGGACGTCGCCGCCCGCGGCCCCGGCGACCGCCCGTTCTACCGGCTGCCCGACCTGCGGCTGCGCGGGCTGCTGCACCTGCTGCGGGACGACGCCCGCGTGCAGACGTTCGTCGAGCGGGAGCTCGGCCCGCTGCTGCGGCACGACGCCGCGCGCGGCACCGACCTCACCCGCATCCTGGAGCTGTACCTGGAGTGCGGCCGCAACAAGGCCGAGGCGGCGCAGCGCGCCCACCTGTCGCGCCCCGCCCTCTACGAGCGCCTCCGCCGCATCGGGCGCGTGCTCGGCGCCGACCTCGACGACGTCGAGTCCTGCGTGTCGCTGCACGTGGCGCTGCTCGCGCTCGGGTCCGTCCGCTGGGAGCGGCCGTGAGCCCCGCTCACCCGCGGCCGAGCAGGCGGAGCAGGTCGGGGTCGGTGGCGAACAGCCGGTCCAGCTCGGCGGCGCCGACCCGGTCGGCGAGGATCTGCAGCGCGATGTCCTGCCGGACGTACTCGGCCGCCATCAGCGCGACCGCCGGGTCGGCGGTGTAGATGCCCCACGCCGCGCCCTCGGCGAAGCCGCCGACCACGGCCTCGCGCCGGTCGCCGACCACCACGATCAGCCGGTAGCCGAGGTCCTCCAGGACGGCCTCGGGCGCGGAGTACCGGTGCCGGTGGACGCGCGCGCCCGCGTCCGCGCCGGGCTCGGCGTCGTCGCCGAACGCGACGACCGACACGTCCACGCCCCGTCCCGCGGCCTCCTCGACCGGGCCGCGCAGCCGCCGCATCTCCTCCGGCCAGATCGAGACGAACAGGTCGCGGCGGGCCGCCGCGACGACGTCCCCGGCCCGGTCGAGCATCGCCTCGGCGTCCTTGAGCCCGTGGATCGGCGGCGCCTCCGGCGCGGCGGCGACCGCGGGCAGCGCCGTCCGCAGCGCCGCGACCGAGCCGTCGAACTCGCGGCGCATCCGGTCCAGCAGCGACTCGGGCGGCAGCGGCAGGTACTCGGTGGCGTCGGACGAGCCGCGCACCTCGTAAGCGGCGCCGCGCGCCACGAGCTTGCCCAGCGTCTCGTACACGGTGCTGCGCGGGACCCCCGACCGCTTGGCGACCTCGTACCCGTTGACCGGCCGGCCCGCCGCGACGAGCGCCACGTACGCCTTGGCCTCGTACCCCGACATGCCCAGCCGCCGGAGGTGCTCCAGGACGTCCCGCGTGCTCACCGCCGTCATGCTACGCGCCCGGCCCGCCGCGACGACGCCGTACGGCGCGTCCGCCCGTGCTGGAATGATCGGGGCATGACGCGCCGCCTCGACGACGCCGAACTCGAGGCGTCCCCGGTCGTGGCGAACAACGCCATGAACCGCGAACGGACCCTCGCCGCCTACCGCCGCGAACTGGGCGTCGATCCCCTCGCCGAGGCCGCCCGGCACGGGACCGGCCGCTGGCTCGACCTGTGCTGCGGCACCGGCCGCGCCCTGATCGACGCCGCCGGGCTCTCCCCGGACCTCGAGATCACGGGCGTCGATCTCGTCTGCCACTTCCTTCCGGGCGTGCCGCCGCCGAACGTCCGGCTCGTCGTGGCCTCCGTGACCGCGTGGGAGCCGGACGCGCCCGCCGACCTGGTCACGTGCGTCCACGGGCTGCACTACGTCGGCGACAAGCTCGGGCTGCTGGCGCGCGCCGCGTCCTGGCTGACCGATGACGGCCTGCTGGTCGCCGACTTCGACCCGCGGTCGGTGCGGCTCGCCGACGGCTCCCCCGCCGGGCGCCCGCTGACCGCCGCGCTCCGCCGGGCCGGTTTCGGCCACGACGCCCGGCGCCGCCGCATCACGCTGCGCGGCCGCCGCGAGGTGACCCTCCCGTACCGGTACCTGGGCGCCGACGACCGCGCGGGCCCGAATTACACCGGACAGCCCGCCGTCGACTCCTACTACGCCCCGGCCCCGCCGTAACCCCGCGACGACCGGTACCGGCCGCAGCGAGACGCCCGCCCCGCCCGTGACGCGTGCTCCGCGCGGCCCCGGGCCCGGGGGCGGGGCCGCGCGGAGCGGTCAGGGCCTCGGGGTGTGCGCCGGGCCGCCGGCGTGGACCGCGGCCTTGCGCCGCTGGAACGGCAGGTAACGGTCGGTGCGGCGCGGACGCGCGGGCATTCCGGTGGACTCGACGGCCAGGATGCGGTCGAAGCGGAAGGCGCGGACGCCGCGCCGCATCCGGCACCAGCCGACGAGGTACCAGTGGTCGCGGTGGACGAGCGTGGTGACCGGCTCGACCTCGCGGATCGTGACGTTGGCGCCGGCGTCGCCGTAGCAGAGGCGGACGACGCGGTGCTCGCTGATGGCGGCGGCGACCACGCGGGCGCGGTCGGCCGTGGAGGCGTCCAGGGACGCGGTGAGGGTGGCCAGCGTGGCGCCGACCACGTCGTCGTGGGGGACGGTGTCGAGGAGGGTGCGCAGGGCCCGCCGCGCGGTCGCGGCCTGCGGGCCGGCGCCCAGGTGCGCGAGCGAGAGCGCGAGGGCCGCGATCTCCGCGGCGGAGAGCTCGGTCAGGGTGGGGGCGGTCCTGCGGTGCGTCGCAACGTTCGCCATGGTTCGATAATACGTTCGAACACTGACATTTTGGAGGGCCCGCGGCCGCCTCCGGCTTGATCGCCCGCAATCCTTGAGCCTTGGGGCGGGGATGGGGAAAACTGGCATCAAAATTGCACGGCACGGGGGATGGCAGGGCGAACATGGGCGAGCCATGGACCCGCGTTGGGTGAACCGACGCGCCTGCCGATGAGCCGCGACGACATCGATCGCACGCTGGCGCATCTGCGGGACGAGAGGGAGCGCATCGGCTCCGCCCTCCTCGAACTGGAGGCCGACCAGGGCTACCAGCTGCTGGAGGGCGCGACGCCGGCCGGAGAGACGCGACGCGTCCAGGCCGCCGTGCGCGCCCGCGCCGAGGCGCTGTGGACGCTGTTCGACCTGTACCGCCGCGCCGTCGCCGAGGCCGAGGAGGTCCGCGCCCGGCCCGGCCGGCTCGGGCAGTGGCGGCTGGCGGAGCTCACCCGCCTGCTCGCGGGCCCGGCCGTCGAACTGCCCGCCGCCGAGGTGCCGCTCGAGCGCCGCACGCTGCTGGCCGTCCCGTCCGGCGAACGGCTGACGCTGCGCGCGGCCGTCGAGCGGATGACCGGCCTGTACGAGGAGATCGTGCGGGCGGTCGGGCCGCTCGAACGGGTCTGGTCGGCGCTGCTGTCGCGACTCGCGGAGACCGAGGCGACCCGGCGCGCCGCCGCGGCGGCGCTGGCGTCCCTCGGCGGGACGGATCCGGAGCTGGCGCGGCTCGGCGCCGACCTCGACGCGCTCGCCGCGCGGGTCCGCAGCGACCCGCTCGCGCTGGCGCCCGGCGGCCGCCCGGACACCGCCCCGCTGGACGCGCTGCGCGACGGGTTCGCGGACGCGCGGCGGCGCCTGGAGTCGGCGGCGGCGCTGCGCGACGGGTACGCCGACCGGCTCCGCGCGGTCGCGCGGACGCTCGGCGAGCTGCGCGAGACGGAGGCGGAGGGGCGCCGGGTCCGGGACGCCGTCGCGGCGAAGATCGCCGGTCCGCCGCCCGCGGCGCGGCCGGAGGCGTCGGCCGCGCTCGCCGACCGGCTGTCCGCCCTCGACCGGGACGCCCGGACGGGCGGCGACTGGACGCGGCTCGCGCGGCGGCTCGACGACCTCGAGCACGCGGCCGGCGCGGCGCTGCGGGACGCGCGGGACGCGGTCGGCGTCGTCCGGGGCCTGCTGGAGCGGCGCGACGAACTGCGCGGGCGGCTCGACGCGTACCGCATGAAGGCCGCCCGGCTGGGCCTCGCCGAGGACGCCGCCACGGCCGGTTTGTACGAGAGGGCGCGCGCGCTGTTGTGGACGTCGCCCTGCGATCTGCGGGAGGCGACCGTCGCCTTGGCGGAGTTCCAGCGCGCCGTCTCCGCGCGGGAGAAGGGAGCGGATGGATGAACCAGTGCACCGTACCGGGATGCGCGGGAACCGTTGAGGGCGGATTCTGCGTCATATGCGGCATGGCCGCATCCCCCACCCCCTCGGGTCCCTCCACCCCGGACGCCTGCGCCCAGCCCGGATGCGGCGGGACGATCGTCGACGGCTTCTGCGACGTCTGCGGTGCGCCCCCGGCGGCCGCCGCGAGCGGCGCCGGAGCGCCGGGCGGGACTGCCGCGCCGAGCGGCGCGTGCGACAAGGCGGGATGCGGCGGGACGATCGTCGACGGCTTCTGCGACGTGTGCGGCGAGCCGCCGTCCGCGACGTCCGCGACCGGGACGAGCGGGCCGTCCGCGGGCCGGTCGATGAGCTCCGGCAGCAGGGGCAGCATCGGCACCGGGCGGACGGGCAGCACGCGCACCGGCGGGACGCGGTCGTCCGGGCAGCTGGGCGGGCTGGGCGCGGGCCTCGTGAAGGTGCCGCCCGTCCCGTACCGGAACCCGTCCGCCGCCGTCCTGCGCGACCCGAAGGTCGCCGAGAGCAAGCGGTACTGCAGCAACTGCGACGAGCCGGTCGGGCGCAGCCGGGGCGACCGGCCCGGCCGTACCGAGGGGTTCTGCCCGAAGTGCGGCACCGGGTTCTCGTTCACCCCGAAGCTGGCGCCGGGCGACCTCGTCGGCGGCCAGTACGACGTGCTCGGCTGCCTGGCGCACGGCGGGCTCGGCTGGATCTACCTCGCCCGGGACAAGAACGTCAGCGACCGGTGGGTCGTGCTGAAGGGCCTGCTGGACAGCGGGGACGCCGACGCGATGGCCGCGGCGGCGGCCGAGAAGGCGTTCCTCGCGGAGGTCGAGCACCCCAACATCGTCAAGATCTACAACTTCGTGCAGCACGACGGCGACGGCTACATCGTCATGGAGTACGTCGGCGGCCGGTCGCTGAAGGACATCCTGCTGCAGCGGCGTGACGAGGGCGCGGAGGCGCTGCCCGTCGCGCAGGCCATCGCGTACGCGCTGGAGGTGCTGCAGGCGTTCGGCTACCTGCACGCCCGGGGCCTGGTCTACTGCGACTTCAAGCCCGACAACGTCATCCAGTTCGAGGAGCAGCTCCGGCTGATCGACCTCGGCGGCGTGCGGCGGCTGGACGACCCGGACGGCGCCATCTACGGCACGCCCGGCTACCAGGCGCCCGAGATCGCCGACGTGGGCCCGTCGATCAGCTCCGACCTCTACACGGTCGGCCGCACCCTCGCCGTGCTGAGCTTCCCCTTCAAGGGCTACACGTCCCGCTACCGGGAGAGCCTCCCGCCCCGGACGGACGTGCCCGTCCTGAGCAGGTACGAGTCGTTCGACCGGTTCCTCCGCCGCGCGACGCACCGGGACCCGGACGAGCGGTTCCAGGACGCGGCGGAGATGGCCGACCAGCTCACCGGCGTCCTGCGCGAGGTGCTGGCCACCGAGGACGGACGCGCGCGGCCCGCCCCGTCGGCGCTGTTCGGCCCGGAGCGGTTCGCGACGCGCGCCGCGGGCGAGGAGTCCGACGCGGCCGCGCTGCCGCCCGTCCCGCCGGACACGGCCGCCGCGGCGCTGCCCGTCCCGCTGGTGGACGCGGGCGACCCCGCGGCCGGGTTCCTCGCGGGCCTCACCTCGCTCCCGCCCGCGCAGCTCGCCGCCACCGTCGCGGGCGCGCCGCAGCGGACGCCGGAGGTGCGGCTGACGCTCGCCCGGGTCAAGATCGAGCTGGGCGAGCACGACGAGGCCGAGGCGCTGCTGGACGAGTTCGCCGCCGACGAGCCGGACGACTGGCGGGTCGAGTGGTACCGGACCGTCGGGCTGCTCGCCCGCGGCCGGGTCGCCGAGGCCGGGCCGCGCTTCGACCGGCTGTACGACCTGCTGCCGGGCGAGGCGGCGCCGAAGCTGGCGCTCGCCTACTGCCGGGAGGGGAGCGCGCCCGCCGACGCCGCCCGCCTGTACGAGCTGGTGTGGCGCACCGACGACTCCTACCTCAACGCCGCCTTCGGGCTCGCCCGGGTGCGCCTCGCGGGCGGCGACCGCGCCGGGGCGATCGCCACCCTCGACACGGTGCCCGAGACGTCGATCCGGCGCACGTCCGCGCAGGTCGCGGCGGTCACCACGGCGGTGCGGGCGCGGCCCGCGGCCGAGCTGACGGCGGCGGAGCTGCTGGCCGCCGGGCAGCGGCTCGGCGGGCTGGGCCCGGACGCCCTGGACGACCGGCGCCGGGACCGGCTCACCGCCGAGATCCTGGAGGCCGCGCTCGACTGGCTGCTCATCGGCCCGGGCCGGTCCGGCGGGACGGACGGCACGGAGCTGCTCGGCGCGGAGCTGCGGGAGACGCCGCTGCGCCGCCGCCTCGAGGGCGCGTACCGGCGGCTGGCGAAGGTCGCACCGGACCGGGACGAGTGCCGGCGGCTCGTCGACGCCGCCAACGCCGTCCGTCCGAGGACCCTGCTGTGACCCGGCCCGCGCCTCCCGTCCTCCCGCCTCCCCGCCCCCCGCTGCAGATTCGGACGACGCCGTGACCCACGACAAGACAGGTGCCAAGGCCGCGGAGCTCTCCTGCCCCGCCTGCGGCGAGATGGTGTACGCGGGCGACGCGTTCTGCGAGGGGTGCGGGCACCGCCTCGGCGACGCGCCGGTGCCGGCACCGGCGACCGCGGGCGCGGCGGTCCGCGAGGGCCGGGAGGGACGCACCTTCCGGATCAGCACGGCGTCGCTCGCGCGCCGCCGCGCCGCGACCGCGCCGCCCTGCACGGGGTGCGGCGGCACCGCGATCGACGGCGACGGCTACTGCGAGAACTGCGGGCTCCGGCAGCCCGCCGACCGCGACCACGTGGAGGCGACGCTGCCCGCGGACGCCGGCGCCGGGGCGCTCGCCGCCGCCGGGGTGAGCGACCGCGGCCTGCGCTACAGCCGCAACGAGGACGCGCTCGCCCTCGCCGTCCACGCCGCCGGGATCGCGGCCGTGGTGTCGGACGGGGTGGGGTCGTCGCAGCGTCCCGAGGAGGCGTCCCGCGCGGCGGCCGACACCGGCGCCGCCGAGCTGGCGTCCCGGCTGGACGCGGGCGCGGACCCCGCGGACGCCACGCGCGCGGCGGCGCTGGCGGCGGCGCGGGCCGTCGCGGCGCTGGCCGCGTCCGAGGACGACGCCCCGTCGTGCACCTACGTCTCGGCCGTGACCCGCGACGGGACCGTCACCGTCGGGTGGGTCGGCGACAGCCGCGCCTACTGGCTCGCCGCCGACGAGACCGGCGACGCGGGCGGGCAGTCCATCCCGGACGAGCGGGCCGGACGGGACGGGCGGAACGGCTCGGCCGACGAGCAGGCCGGGCCGGTCGAGCTCGCGGCGTCCAGGCGGCTCACCGAGGACGACTCCTGGGCCGCGATCATGGTCGCCGAGGGCGCGCTGACCGAGGCCGAGGCCGAGGCGCACCCGAACGCGCACGTCATCACGGCGTGGCTCGGCGCGGACGCCGGGGACGTCGCCCCGCACGTCGCGTCGTTCCGCCCGTCCGGCCCGGGCACGCTGCTGGTCTGCAGCGACGGGCTGTGGAACTACTTCCCCGCCGCCGGGGACCTGCGGGCGCTCCTGCCCGGCGATCCCGCCGCCGATCCCGCGGCCGATCCGCTGGGCGCCGCCCGGACGCTGGTGCGGCACGCCCTCGACGCGGGCGGCCGGGACAACATCACCGTGGCCGTGGTCCCCCTCCCCTCCCCCGACCGTTCCCCGAGCACGGAGCAGCATCGATGAGCGAGCAGCCGCAGTTCACCGTCAAGGTCGACCAGAACAAGTACCTGCCCGAGGGCGGCCGCGAGGTGCACGCCATCGTCTCGGTCGAGGCGAGCGCCGCGGGCGGGGAGGGCGGCGCGGTCCTCGCCGCCGGGCCCGCGACCCGCGCGTCCGAGGTCGTCATCATCGACACGTCCGGCTCGATGTCCTACCCGGACACCAAGCTGCGGGCCGCCGTCGAGGCCGCGCAGGTCGCCGTGGACACGCTGCGGGACGGCGTCGAGTTCGCGGTCGTGTCCGGTTCGAACGTCGCGACGATGGTGTTCCCGGAGCGGCCCGGGCTCGTCCCGGCGAACGACGAGAACCGCCGGCTGGCCAAGGAGGCGCTCGGCCGGCTGCGCGCGTCCGGCGGCACCGCGATCGGGTCGTGGCTGCGGCTGGCCGACGAGCTGTTCGCCGACCGGGAGGGCATCCGGCACGCGATCCTGCTGACCGACGGCAAGAACCAGCACGAGACGCCCGAGCAGCTCGACGCCGTCCTGTTCCGCTGCGAGGGCCGCTTCATCTGCGACTGCCGGGGCGTCGGCACCGACTGGGAGGTCGCCGAGCTGCGCAAGGTGTCGTCGGCGCTGCTCGGCAGCGTCGACATCGTCCGCGACCCGGCCGAGCTCGTCGCCGACTTCCAGGCGATGACGGAGGCGGCGATGGGCAAGTCCGTCGCGGACGTGGCGCTGCGCCTGCAGACCCCGCAGACGGCGCAGCTGAAGTTCGTCAAGCAGGTCCTGCCGACGGTGGAGGACCTGACCGGCCGCCGCGTCGAGGTGTCGCCGCAGGCCGGCGACTACCCGCTCGGCGCGTGGGGCGAGGAGAGCCGCGACTACCACGTGTGCGTGGAGCTGCCGCCCGGCGAGGTCGGCAAGGTGCTGCGCGCGGTGTGGGTCAAGCTCGTCGTGCCGGGTCCGCCCGGGGAGGAGGCGCAGGTCCTCGCGACCGGCAACGTCCTCGCCGAGTGGACGGACGACGAGGCGCGCTCCACGCGGATCAACGAGCGGGTCGCGCACTACACCGGGCAGGCGGAGCTGGCCGTCGCGATCCAGGAGGGCCTCCAGGCCCGCGAGCGCGGCGACGAGGACACCGCGACGGCGCGGCTCGGCCGGGCGGTCGTGCTCGCCGACGCGGCCGGCAACGAGGAGATCACCTCGCTGCTGCGCAAGGTCGTGGACGTCGTGGATCCCGCCACCGGCACCGTCCGGCTGAAGAAGAACGTCGACAAGGCCGACGAGATGTCGCTCGACACGCGGTCCACCAAGACCGTCCGCACCCGGAAGGACGAGACCGTCAACAACCGCGCCCAGAAGGGCTGAGCATGGCGATCTGCCCGAGCGGCCACACCTCGCAGTCGGCGGACTTCTGCGACGTGTGCGGCACGCCCATCGGCGCCGGGGCCGCGCCGTCCTCCGGCGGGCCGGGCGCGGGCGCGTCCGGCGCGTCCGGCGGGAGCGGGCCGGACGGCGGCACGCCGTGCCCCGACTGCGGCCTGCCCGGCACCGACCGGTTCTGCGAGGGCTGCGGCTACGACTTCGTCGCGGGCGGCGGCCGCCCCACGCGCGATCTCGAACGTCCGCCCGCCGCCCCGCCGCCGCCCCCCGCGACGCCCGCGTCGTCTTCGTCGTCCACGCCGTCTTCGTCGCCTTCGTCGCCCGCGTCGACGTCGGGCCCGGCGACGGGGTCGTCCCCGGCGGCCGAGTGGACGGCCGTCGTCGACGCCGACCGCGAGTACTTCAACGCCGTCCTCGCCGAGGAGGGGCCGGACTCGGGGTCGCTGGTGTTCCCGCCGTACGCGCCGCGGCGGCGGATCCCGCTGGCGTCCGGGCAGGTCCGCATCGGCCGGCGCAGCTCCACGCAGCCGACGCCGCCCGAGATCGACCTGCGGGAGCCGCCGGAGGACCCGGGCGTCTCGAAGGTCCACGCGGTGCTCCTGGCCAAGCCGGACGGGTCGTGGACGCTCGTCGACCCGGGCTCCACCAACCGCACGTACCTGAACGGGTCCATGGACCCGATCCCGCTGAACACGGAGGTTCCGGTGGCCGAGGGAGACCGGATCCACGTGGGCGCGTGGACCACCATCACGCTGACCCGAGGGGAGGCGCCGTGACCGCCGTCGAGCGGACGGCCGCACCGGCGGCCCCGGACGCGCCCGGCGCGGCGAACGCGCCGCAGGCGCCCGACCGGGCGGAACCGCCCGCGCGCCCGCCGTCCTCGCGGCGCCTGCTGTCGCCGCCCGTCCCGGCGCCGACCGGGCTGCGCCGGATCCTGCCGCGCACCGCCGCGTCCCGCGTCCGCGCCCTGTCGGCGCTGGTCGTCGTCGTGCTGCTGGCGCTCCTCGCGGTCACCGCGGCGACGATCGCGCAGGCCCGCGAGGGGATGCGGGTGATCGGGCACGACGCGGGCCCGCAGGTCGTCGCGACGGGCGACCTGTACTCCCAGCTCACCGACATGGACGCGCAGCTGGCGAACGCCCTGCTCGCCGGCGACTCCGAGCCCGCGGTGCGGGCCGAGGCGCTGGAGCTGTACGACATGAACCGGCTGCGGGCCGGGGAGGCGCTGATCGAGGCCGCCAAGCTCGCCGACGACCCCACCGAGGAGGACACCGCCCGCGCGCTGCTGGACGCGCTCGCCCGCTACGAGCGGCTCGCCGGGCAGGCGCTGCAGCTGGAGCGGCGGACGCAGCACCAGGCGGGGCCGCCGCCGGAGGAGGTCCTGGCGGTCTACCGCGAGGCGACCGACCTGATGAAGCTGGACCTGCTGCCGAAGGCGTACAACCTCACGCTCGACAACGGCGCGCTCGTCCGCGACACCTACGAGCGGCAGCGGTCGGCGGTGCTCACCGGCCTGGCCTGGGTGGTCGCGGTGGGCGCCCTGCTGCTGGCGGCGCTGATCGTGCTGCAGGTGTTCCTCGCGGTGCGGTTCCGGCGGCTGCTGAACGTGGGCGCCGTCCTGGCGACGGCCGGCGCGCTCGCCCTGGTGGCGGCGAGCGGCCTCATGCTGTGGGGGCAGGCGGAGAGCCTGCGCAAGGCCAAGGAACAGGGGTTCGACTCGATCCTGGCCCTGTCGCGCACGCGCGCCATCAGCAACAACGCCGCCGCCGACCAGACCCGGTACCTGCTCGACCCGGAACGGACCGACACCTACGAGCAGGTCTATCTGAGCAAGTCGCAGACCGTCCTCTACGTGGGCGCCGGGAACCTCGCCGAGTACAACACGGCCGTGCAGAACGTGAAGTACGAGCCGGGCCGCAGCGACTTCCTCGGGTTCCTCGGCACCGAGGACGGCCGTCCGGTCCAGGACGCGGCGACGCGCTCGCGCGTCGCCGGCATCTTCAAGACCGTGATCTCGGAGTACCAGCGGTTCCAGCAGCTCGACCACCAGATGCGCGGGCTCGTCGAGAGCGACCGCCGCGCGGAGGCCGTCCGGACGCGCGGGGAGCTGACCGCGCAGTTCCGGCAGTACGACCAGGCCCTGCAGGAGCTCGAGGAGATCCGCCGGGCCGCGTTCGAGGAGTCCGTCCAGGAGGGCGACGCGGGCAACCGCGGCTGGTACGGCGTGCTGCCGATCGCGGGCGTCGTCATCGTCGTATTCCTGCTCGCCGGGGTCTGGCCCCGCCTGTCGGAGTACCGGTGGTCGAAGTGAGAGGACGGACGATGCGGCGCTGCGCGAACGCGGGCGGGACCGGGCGGGCGCGGCGCGCGGGGGCCGCGCTGCTCGGGGCGGCGGCGCTGCTCGCCACCGCCGCCTGCGGCGTCGGCTCCGCCGACGCCGAGTCGGTCGCCGCGGCCGAGGAACTGGTCATCGGGGTCAACCGGGACCAGCCGGGCGTCGGCCTGCGGGTCGCCGACGGCGACTCCTACGACGCGTTCCAGGGCTTCGACATCCGCGTCGCCAAGGAGATCGCCCGCAACCTCGGCGTCAACGCCGCGAACGTGCGGTTCCGGGAGGTGACCTCCGACAACCGGGAGGAGCTCCTCGCGGACGGCGAGGTCGACCTGGTCGTCGCCAGCTACTCGATCACCCCCGATCGGAAGCGGGACGTACTGTTCGCCGGTCCCTACTACGTCGCGCACCAGGACCTCATGGTGCGCGCGGCCGACGCCACCGCGATCCGCAGCATCCACGACCTGGCGAACAAGAAGGTGTGCCGGGTGGACGGGTCGACGTCGTTCCCGCGCATCAGGGAGGAGCAGGGCGTCCTGGCCGACCCCTTCGACGCCGGCGGCTACGGCGAGTGCCTGGAGCTGCTCGTCCAGGGACGGCTCGACGCGGTGTCCACCGACGACCTGATCCTCGCGGGGCTGGCGCGGGAGGCGGCCGCCGACGGCCACGCGATGCGGATCGTGAACGCCCCCATCTCGGACGAACGGTACGGCGTCGCGCTCCGGCGGGGCGACGTGGACGGCTGCGAGGCCGTCAACGAGGCGATCACGCGGATGTACCAGGACGACACGATCCCGATCCACCTGGAACGGTGGTTCGGCCCGACCGAGCTGAACCTGGCGAAGACCGTTCCCCAGTTCGAGGGCTGCGAGTGATCCGCGACGATCGGCCGGAGACGGAACGCGCAGGCGTTTCAAGACGGATGAGTCCGTCAGGTCAGTGAGATCAGTCGGTTACGTAAGTTCCGGTCAGCGCACATGATCGTAAGTTATGGTCGCGATCTATATCCGTTCCGGTAATCGCCACCCGGCCCGAGGAGTGCCATGACGACGGTCGTCCTGATCGTGATGTGCGTCGTGGTCGGGGCCCTGGAACTCTACGCGGGCAGGCAGAGCCGGAACCAGGCCCGCGCGTTCACCCGCCGGGTCGACGAGCTGAACGAGCAGGTGACCAAGCAGAACAACGTCCTGGTTACGGTCGGCGAGCAGCTCACCGCCGAGCTCGCCCGGGTGAAGCGGGACGTGCTGCCCACCCTCGACGACCGCGTCCGCCGCACCACCGGCCGCGTCGAAGAGCTCGCGGACGTCGTGCACCGCGCGGACGAGTTCGTCCGCACCCAGGCGGGGCGGCTGCGCGACCTGGAGCAGCAGCGCATCACGCTCGCCGCGCTGCGCCGGAAGCTGGCGGAGGTCGAGACGTCGGTGCGCGACGTCGCCGGGTCCGGCGGCGGCGACGCGTCGGCGGACGTGCGCGAGCAGGTCGACACCGCGCTGGAGCGGCTCGCCGACCTCGAACGCGGCGGCGCGGAGATCCTGGAGCTGCAGCGCACCCTCACCCGCACGCTGGAGGACGTCGAGGACATCGTCGCCGAGCTGCTGCAGTTCACCGAGGGGGCGCTCGACGACGCCGTCACGGCCGCGCTGACCGGCGGCGCGCCCCGGGCCCTGCCCGCCGGCTCCGGCGGCGTCCCCGGCGGCCTGCCCGGGGGCGCGCCGGGCGGCGATCCGCGCGACGCGGCCGTCACCGCGACGGGACGGCTGTGGACCCGCGACGACCAGCTCGAGGACATCCTCACCGACGTCTACGAGCGGTGCGTCCGCGCGAACCGGCTGAGCGTCCGGTTCCGCACGGCCGAGGGCGCGGACGGCCTGGAGCCGGGCTCGCCCGAGCGCCGCCGGTACTTCCTCGGCGGGCAGCTCCCCGACGACCTCGCCGGCGCGTTCAGCGCGCTGCTCATCTCGACCGGCGCCGACCTGCCGCACGGCGGGCTCGCCGGGAACGGCGGCGGGCGGCGCGGCCTCGCCCGGGTCGAGCCCGGCATGCCCGCGGGCGTGGAGCCGGCGCGCCCGCCCGAGGACGAGGCGGCGCTGAAGGCGCTGCTGCGCACCCTCGCCGAATGCTCCGGCGGCGTCGCGCAGATCGGCCCGCTGATGGCCGTCCGCACCCGGGACGAGCTGGTGTGCGCGGTCCTGACCGCCGGGCAGTCGCTCGAACTGGAGAGCGACGAGGTGTTCTGGGATCCCGCCGCGGCCGCCGTCCGCCTCCGCCGCCTGCCGTCCCACCAGCTGTGGGACCTCACCGCGTGGGCCGCGACCCCCTAGGCAGCGCGTGCGCCGCGACGCCGTAGGCCCGGACCGTCCGCTCCGCCGGGTCACCCATCCGGACGTACAGGGGGCAGCGGACCTCCCGCGTCACCGGGTCGACCTCCGCGCACAGCCCGACGCCCGCGGCCCGGTCGAGGAACACGACGTTCTCGACCGCGCGGGCCCCGCGCACCGCGTACGGGACGGAGTCGGCGTCGCCCGTGTCGAACAGCTCCTCGAAGGTGAGCCGCCGCGCGAACCGCAGCAGGACGGCCGCGTCCACGACGCGGCTGCCGACGGCCGCCGACGGACCCGCCACCACGATGCCGAAGCTGGGGTTCTCCCGCCCCCGCACGTAGATCTCCCGGTCGGGCTCCAGGCCGCGGCGCCGGTCGGGCACCTGGAGCCCGAACCCCGCCTCGCCGTCCAGGAACGCGGGCGGGCCGAAGCCGTCCCCCGCCCGGCCCGGGACGCGCGCCGCCCCGGCGGGACGCTCCCAGCCGGGCAGGTACACGCCGAGGCCGCGCAGCAGCAGCCGCCAAATGGGCCGCACCGTCACGTCGGGCGTGAAGTCGACGTCCGGGGTGAAGTCCACGCGGGTCTCGGCCACCGGGTCGGGCGCCCGGTCGGGCACCGGGCGCGCACGGGGTGCCGTCCCGCCGCCCGCGCCTCCGGGCGCGCCTCCGCTCGTCCCGCCGCCCATGCCGCCGCCCATGCCGCCGCCCGCACCGCCGCCCGCACCGCCGCCCATGCCGACCATCATCAGGCGCCGCCCCGCCGCGCACAACCGGGTCGCGGACGCCCGCCGTCCTCACCGTGCGGCCCCTGCACCGGCGGCGGGCGGTCGGCTACCTTTGAAGCATCCGGATCATGACGAGGACGCCGCCGTGAATCTGCAGGACATGATGGTGCACCGCGACAACTCGACGCGGACCGTCGACCGCTACCTGATGGGCCACGAGGGACGCGTCATCGCGGTGCGGCGCCATCCGGCCGTGCTGCTACCGCCCGTCGTCGCGTTCGTCGCCGGGCTCATCGTCTGCGGCGCCGCCGCCACCGTCACCGGCGTGTTCTGGCTCTGGTGGCTGTGGCTGGTGCCCATCGGCTACCTGCTGTGGAAGGTCATCGCCTGGTCGCTGGAGTTCTTCCTCGTCACCGAGCACCGCGTCATGGTGATCAGAGGCGTGCTCAACCGGACGGTCGCGATGATGCCGCTGGCGAAGGTCACCGACATCAACCTGGAGCGCTCGGTCATCGGCCAGATGCTCGGCTACGGCGAGTTCGTGATGGAGTCGGCGGGGCAGAAGCAGGCGCTGCGCAACGTCGGGTTCATGCCGTACCCGGAGCAGCTCTACCTGGAGGTGTCGTCGGTCATCTTCGGCACCATCGACGAGTCCCCCGACTGACCCGGCGGCCCCGTCAGCTGCCGAACCCGGCGCCGATGCGGTCGAGCGCGCGCAGCCACGGTCCGCGGCGCCCGCCCTCCCGGTCGGCCCGCGCCAGCGCCCGCCGCGTCAGCGCGATCGTCCCGTACCGCAGCGGCTCCGGCGGGAACGGGACGGGCTTGTCCCGCACCATCGCCAGGCGCGTGCGCTCCGTCTCCTCGCCGGGACGGAGCCCGACGCGCAGGAGGTCGAGCATGACGTCCGCGCCGAACCGGGTCGCGCCGACGCCCAGGCCGGTGTAGCCCGCCGCGTACGCGAGCCGGGCGTCGTGCGCGGTGCCGAAGAACGCGCAGAACCGGGTGCAGGTGTCGACCACCCCGCCCCACGCGTGCGCGAACCGGACGCCCTCCAGCTGCGGGAACGTGGTGAAGAAGTTCCGCGCGAGCGCCGCGAACGCGGCGGGGCGGCGCTCCAGGCGGGCACCGATCCGGCCGCCGAAGTGGTACACCGCGTCGTACCCGCCCCACACGATCCGGCCGTCCGCCGTCAGCCGGTAGTAGTGGTAGCGGTTGCCGCTGTCGCCCACGCCCTGCCGGCGCCGCCACCCGACGGCGTCCCGCCGCGCCCGCGACAGCGGCTCGGTGACCAGCGCGTACTCGTACACGGGGACGACGAACCCGCGCATCCGCCGCAGCAGCGGCGGGAACGCGCCGGTCGCCAGCGCCACCCGGTGCGCCCCGACCGCCCCGTGCGCGCCGTCCAGCCGCAGCCGCCCGCCGTCCGGGCGCAGCCCCGTCACGCGGGTGTTCTCGAAGATCCGCACGCCCAGCGAGCGGCACGCCTCCGCCAGGCCCCGCGCCAGCTTCGCCGGGTGCACGAGCGCGACCGCGTGCCGGTCCCACAGCCCGGCGAGGTACGTCGGGGAGTCCACCTCGGCGCGGACACCGTCGCGGCCCAGCAGGATCGGCTCCCAGCCGAGCTCGAAGGCGTTCTCCGCCTCCTCCTCCAGGAGCGGCACCTGCCACTCCTGCGTCGCGACGGTCAGCTGCCCGGTCGCGTCCCACTCCGCGTCGATGCCGTACCGGGTGAGCGTCGCCGCGATGGCCTGGAGGTTCTCCCAGCCGAGCCGCTCCAGCGTCTCCATGTCGTCCGGCCACCGCCCGACGCCGTTGAGGAGGCCGTGCGTGAGGCTGGCCGAGCAGAACCCGCCGTTGCGGCCGGACGCCGCCGCACCGACCCGGCCCGCCTCCAGGACGACGACGTCCAGCGACGGGTCGCGCTCCTTGGCCCGCAGGGCCGTCCACAGCCCGCCGTAGCCGCCGCCGACGACCGCGAGGTCGCACGCCCGGCGGCCGGTCAGCACCGGCCCCGGGTCGGGCCGCGCGGCGCCCGCCGTCCAGAACGGGACGGGCTCCGCGTCCGCCAGCGCCCTCGCCACGTCGACGGCCGCGCCCATGTGCGTTCCTCTCCTCATCCGTCGTCCCTTCCCGGCCGGGACGGCCCGGCGGCGCGGCGGAACGTGCGCCGGGCCGAGCCGATCGCGACGAGCGCCCCGGCGGCGAAGATCAGCGTTCCCAGCACGTTGACCTGCGGCGGCGTCCCCGTCCGCGTCGACCCGTACACCCACAGCGGGAACGTCACGGTCGCGCCGCCGGTGAAGCTCGTGACCACGAAGTCGTCCACGGACAGGACGAACGCCAGCAGCGCGCCCGCCGCCACCCCCGGCCGGATCATCGGCAGCGTGACCAGCCGGAACCGCGTCCACGGACCGGCCCCCAGGTCCCGCGCGGCCTCCCCCACCGCCGGGTCGAGCCCGACCGCCCGGGCCCGGACCGTCACCGTCACGAACGCCAGCGAGAACATCACGTGCCCGGCCAGGATCGTCAGGTGGCCGCGCGGCACCCCGAACGTGACGAACATCGACAGCAGCGACGCGCCCATCACGAGCTCCGGGCAGGCGATCGCCGTGAACAGCAGCAGATCCGCCGCCCGCCGCCCCCGGAACCGGTACCGGGCGAGCGCCAGCCCCGCGCACGTCCCGGCGACCGTCGTCACGGCCGTGCTCGCCAGCGCGATCACCAGCGAGTCGGCCAGCGACCGGGTGAGGTCGCTCCGGTCGAACAGGTGCGCGTACCACCTGAGCGTGAAGCCCTCCCAGCGGACGTTCTGCTTGCCCTGCACGTCGTTGAACCCGAAGAGGATCATGACCGCGATCGGCAGCACGAGCCACCCGATCAGCAGCAGCGTCCAGACGTGCAGCGCGTCGACGCGGCGCCCGGCGCGCCTCATCGCGCGGCCTCCAGGACGTCGCGCGTCCCCAGCGTCCGCGCGTACACGAAGATCGCGACGAGCAGGATCGCCGTCAGCGTGAACGACAGCGCGGACGCCACCGGGTAGGCGCCGGTCTCGAAGTACTCGGCCCGGATCACGTTGCCGATCATGGTGTCGCCCGGCCCGCCCAGCACCTCGGCGTTCACGAAGTCGGCCGACGCCGGGACGAACGTCATGATCGCCCCCGCGAACACGCCGGGCAGCGACAGCGGCAGCACCACCCGTCCGAACGCCTGCGCGCGCCCCGCGTACAGGTCGCGCGCGGCCTCGACCGTCCGCGGGTCGATCCGGGCCAGCGCCGCGTAGATCGGCAGGACCATGAACGGCAGGAAGTTGTAGGCGAGCCCCGCCACGACGGCGACCCCCGTGTCGAGCACGTGGAAGCCCGCCGGAAGCAGCCCGTGGTCGCGCAGCGGCCCGAGGACCGGGCCGTTGTCGGACAGCACGTGCCGCCACGCCACCGTGCGCAGGACGAACGAGACGAAGTACGGCGACAGCATCAGCAGCAGGTACGTCGTCCTCCAGCGGCCCGCGCGGAAGGCGATCCAGTAAGCCGCCGGATAGCCCAGCACGACGCACACCGCCGTCGCCAGGAATCCGTACCACAGCGAACGGGCGAACGTCCCGCCGTACGTGGACAGCCCGTCGGCGTAGTTCTGCCAGTGCAGCGTCTGCCGGAAACCGTCGACGAGGTTCCCCGACTGCAAGGACAGCGACACCATGAACGACAGCGGGACCACGAAGAAGGCCAGCAGCCACAGCCCCGCGGGCAGGACCATCAGATAGGGCGCGAACCGGCCGCGGCCCATCAAGCGCCCCTGACGACGGCCTGGAACGTCTTCTGGTAGACGGCGGCCTCGTCCTGGGAGAGCCGCCGGTAGTGGCGCAGCCGCGCCATGTCGCTCTGGGAGGGGAAGACCAGCGGGCTCTTGCTCAATCTGGTGAGGTTTTCCTTTTCCTCCCCGGTTGCGGCGGACGCGTGCCGGGCAACGATGTCCTGCACCTCCGGCACCGGCGTGATGTAGTTGACGAACTCAGTCAGCGGCGCGTTGTTCTCGGGCACGTACAGCCAGTCCATGAGGGCGAGCGCGTCGACCGGGTTCTCGGCGGTCACGGGGACGCACAGGTTGTCCGTCCAGATCGTCCCGCCCTCCTCGGGGACGACGAACTTCACGTCCGGGCTCGTCAGGCTGTAGACGTCCCCGGACCACGCCATGGTCAGCCACACGTCGCCCTTGCTGACCGCGTCCACATAGTTCTGCTCGTAGTACTTGCGGACGATCCCCGAATCCCGCTGCTCCCGCAGTTTCCCGGCCGCCCGTTCCCAGTCGGCCCGCGTCGACTTCTCCGGGTCGATCCCCAGGTGAAACATCCCGAAGTTGCCCAGCTCCTGGGAGTCGCTCATCATCCCGACGCGGCCCTTGTAGCGGGCGTCGAACAACTGCGCGATGCTCGTGATCTCCTCGTCGACGTACTTCGTGTTGTACGCGATCCCCGTGATCCCCGCCTGGTACGGAACGGTGAACTCGTTGCCCGGATCGTACGAGGGATCCTTGAAGCCCGGCCCCGCGTGCGCCGCGAAGCTCTTCAGCCGACCGTGGTCGAGCGGCGCCAGATAGCCCAGCCGGCGGCACCGTTCCAGATGGATCCCGTTCGTCATCACCATCAGGTCGAACCCGATCGACTGCCCCGCCGCCAGCGGAGCCTGGATCTTGCCGAACCACGGGCCCATCTCCTGGATGACCTCCCGGTAGGTCACCTCGATGCCCGCGTCCGCCTCGAACGCCTCGATCGTCGCACGGTCGTCCTGCATGTACCCCGGCCAGTTCGCCCAGCGGAGCCGCCCGTTCCGCGACCTCCCCGACCAGAACTCGCCCCCGTCCACCGACTCCCCGCGTCCCTCGACGCCGCACGCGGCCAGCAGCAGCCCCGCCCCCGACAGCCGCAGGACGTCGCGGCGCCTCACCTCGCGCCGCCCATCGCCCCGTCGCCGCACGCCCCGCCGTGCGCCGCGGAACCGCCGACGGCCGTCTCGCCGGTCGTCTCGCCGGTCGTCTCGCCGGTCGTCTCGCCGGTCGTCCCCGTGCTGGTGCCGATCACGTACGAGTGCCGCGGCTCCCACGACAGCCACACCCCGTCGCCCCGATCGGCCGCGGGCGCGAACGTGTCCGCGTTCTGCACGAGCACCGACACCTCCGCGCCCGCCGTCGTCCGAACCCCGTACCTCGTCGACGGCCCCTGGTACACGACGTCCGTCACCGTCCCGCGGACCCTGCACAACCGCGCCGGGGGCTCGTCCACCGCCAGCCGCACCTTCTCCGGGCGCACCGTCACCTCGAGCCGCGTCCCGACCGCCGCACCCGGCACCTCGATCCGCCCGTCCGTCCCGTGCCCGATCACCGCGACGCCGCCCGACGCCTCGACGACCTCGCCGTCCAGCACGTTCGACGTCCCCATGAACCCGGCCGCGAACCGCGTCGCGGGCCGCTCGTACACGTCCCGCGGCGTCCCCACCTGCTCGACGCGCCCCTCGTTCATGACCGCCAACCGGTCCGACATCGTCAACGCCTCCCCCTGGTCGTGCGTCACGTACACGAACGTCACGCCGACGTCCCGCTGCAGCCGCTTCAGCTCGTCCTGCATCGCCTGCCGCAACCGCAGGTCGAGCGCCCCCAGCGGCTCGTCCAGCAGCAGCGCCCGGGGACGGTTCACCAGCGCCCGCGCCAGCGCGACCCGCTGCTGCTGACCGCCGGACAGCTCCGCGGGCCGCCGCCGCTCCCGTCCCGACAGATCGACCATCTCGAGCATCTCCCCGACCCGCGCGCGGACCTCCGCCCGCCCCGCGCCCCGCCGCCGCAGCCCGAACGCCACGTTGTCGAAGACGCTCATGTGCGGGAACAGCGCGTACGACTGGAACACCATGTTGACGTCGCGCCGCTCCGCCGGGATCCCGTTGACGCCGCGCCCGTCCAGCCGGACCTCGCCCGCCGACGGCTCCTCGAACCCGGCGACCATCCGCAGCAGCGTCGTCTTCCCGCACCCCGACGGGCCGAGCAGCGAGAAGAACTCCCCCGGCGCCACGGCCAGGTCCACGCCCCGCACCGCGGCCGTCCGCCCGTAGGACTTCTCCACCCCGGCGAGCTCGATGGCCGGAACCACGATCAACCTCCTTCGGACGAACAATTCGCTTCGGGCGATTCTCGTCCCTATTGGGGATGTCCGGACAACGCCCCCGGGCGTACGTTGAGGTGCCGAAGAGGAAGGAGGCCGTCCATGCAGCCGTCGGTTCACCACGACCTTCCCCGCGCCCACGACGACCACATCCACCTCCACACGTCCGCGGAAGCGCATCTCGCCATCCGCAAGGCCGCGGCCCTCATCGGCTGGACGGTCCCCGAGTACGTCCTCTCGGCCGCGCTCGACCGCGCCGAGCGGGACCTCTACGCGCACGCGGCCCTCCACGACGCCCCCGACGATCCGGTCGACCGCTCCCCCGACCCGTACATGGCCATAGCCCAAGCCCTCGGCTGACCCCCGCCACCAGCTCGCCCCAAGCCCCACCCAGGCCCCCGCCTGCCCTCGAACCCCTGGCGTCATCGGCCCACACCGGGAGAGACAAGCCGTCAAGGGCCGCAGGCGTCCCGGCACAGCGGAGCACGGCCCGCACGGCGGAGGCACCAGCAAGCCCGCAGCGACGCAACGTCGCGCCAGCGTGGTCGCCATCGCGAGCGCGCTGGCGCGTCGCTCGCGCCGCGCGGCCGACTCCCCGACGGCCCGACCGTCTCGCACGCCAGGGCGATGCTGTCTCTCCTCGTGGCACAGCGGCGACCTGCCAACGCTGCCCCTGGCAAGAGCACTGCACCACCAGGCGCCCGCATAGCCAGGCCGGGGCCGGGAACCGGGGCCGAGAACCGGGGCCGAGAACCGGGGACCGGGAACCGGGGACCGGGAACTGAGGGCCGGGGAACTGGGAAACCGGGGGACCCGGGTCAGGCGAATCGTGGCGCCAGGCCGTGTTCCAGCAGATCGAACGCGGCCTCGGCGCGCGCGGTGGCTTCGGGATAGACGTCGTCGGCACTGCGTCCGGCGCGCATGTCGCGGACGTTGCGGTCCCCCAGGACCCGCTGGGTGCCGAAGATTTGCGCCGCGGCGACCAGCGGGACGACGTCGTCGCCGGGAAGGGCCTCGGCGAGCGCGTCGGCGAGGGCCGACTCGGCGCGCAGCATGTAGGCGGTCAGCCGGGTGATCAGGGAGGGCGTCGAGTACAGCAGGTTGTGGAACACGAGCACCTGCGGGGTGTCGTTCAGGCCGGTGACGGGGTCGCGGCGGTCGAGGCCGTCGAGGAAACGGCGGCGCAGCGCGGTGAGCGGCGACTCGCCGGGGGCCCTCCCCCGGACGATCCTGGCCGGTTCGTCCTCGTGGTCGATGAAGCGGTGCAACACAAGGTCCTCTTTGGACGGGAAGTACGCGAAGAGGGTCGGTTTGGACACCTCCGCGGCGGCCGCGATGTCGGCGACCGTCACGCGGTCGAACCCCGACTCCTGGAACAGCGCGATCGCGGCCTCCGAGATCGCCTCGCGGACGCGCTGCTTCTTGCGCTCCCTCAGCCCCGGCTCGGTCATGCGTCCACCGTAACAGCGCCCGTTACCCGGACAAGAATCTGACCCGGTTATAAACTTGACCGGGTTAAATTATAGTCCGAGCACATGACACCGACGGAGGACGACGATGGACGACACGGCGGCGCCCGCCGAGATCCGAGCCGAGCGCGCGCACCTGCTTGCGTCCCGCGAGGCCCTGCGGCGGATGCGCGAGGACGTCCTCACCACGCGCACCGCCATCGGCGACGAGGTGGTGGACAAGTACACCAACGAGATCTTGCGCCAGGCCCGCGTGAAACGGGCGGAGGACCTCGCCGACGTCCCGAGGGTTCCGCTGTTCTTCGGTCGGCTGGACTATCCCCCGGGCGAGGTCTACGAGCACGGCTCCACCCCACCCGGAACCGGCGGAGACCTCGTCTACATCGGGCGGCGCGGCGTCCACGACGCCGCGGGCACGCCGATGGTCGTGGACTGGCGCGCCCCCATCGCGACCGCGTTCTACCGGGCCGGCCCGAAGGACCCCATGGGCGTGCGGGTCCGCCGCCGCTACGGCTTCGACCGCCGCGGCGAGCTGACCGCGTACGAGGACGAGCAGTTCCACGGCGGCTCCCCGGCGGACGGCCCGGGCACCCTGCTCGCCGCCGAGATGGAGCGGCCCCGCTCGGGACCCATGCGCGACATCGTCGCCACCATCCAGCCCGAACAGGACGAACTGGTGCGGGCCCCGCTCGAGCACACCCTGTGCGTGCAGGGCGCGCCCGGCACCGGGAAGACGGCCGTCGGCCTGCACCGCCTCGCCTACCTGCTGTACACCGAGCGCGACCGGCTGCGTCGCGGCGGAACCGCGATCGTCGGGCCGAACCGCTCGTTCCTGACCTACATCCGCGACGTCCTGCCCGCGCTGGGCGAGGTCGGCGTCGCGCAGGTGACTCTGGAGGAACTACTCGACCCCAACGGCACGGGCGCGCGACGCGAGGACGACGCCCCGGCCGCGCGGATCAAGGGCGACGCTCGAATGGCGGAGGTGATCCGGCGCGACCTGTGGTCGCAGCTCACCCCGCCCGCCGAGGACCTGGTCGTCCGGCGCAACGGGCGCCTCTGGCGGCTCCCCGTCGACGACCTCGGCGAGA
Source organism: Spirillospora sp. NPDC052242 (assembly GCF_040679555.1). Taxonomy (NCBI): domain Bacteria; kingdom Bacillati; phylum Actinomycetota; class Actinomycetes; order Streptosporangiales; family Thermomonosporaceae; genus Spirillospora; species Spirillospora sp. NPDC052242. The sequence continues at coordinate 25,602 of NZ_JBFAUZ010000027.1, read as the reverse complement.
TGCTCGCCGAGGTCGCGGGCCGCGGGGTGTCCTACGGGGCCGGCCGCGAACTCCTCACCCAGCGGATCGCGAGCAGCGTGCTCTCTCGAATGGAGGCGCGCGGCGAGGGCTGCGACGAACGGACGCGCGCACAGGTGCGGCGTTCCCGAGACGTCGGGGCGGCGGTCACCGCGATGTGGCCCAAGGTCGACCCGGCCGGACTCGTCCTGGACCTCCTCACCGATCCCCGCCGACTCGCGCGCGCCGCCGACGGCGTCCTCGACCCGGCGGAGCAGACCGCCGTGCTTCTCCCTCACCGACCACGCGGACTCCGTTCGGCCCGGTGGTCCGCGGCCGACCTCGCGCTCATCGACGAGGCCGCCCACCTGGTGGAACGACGCGGCGGGCTGGCCCACGTGGTGATCGACGAGGCCCAGGACCTCAGCCCGATGCAGTGCCGCGCCCTCGCCCGCCGGGCCGCCGGGTCCTGCACGGTCCTGGGCGACCTCGCCCAGGCCACGAACCCGTCGGCGGTCCGAGACTGGCCCACGCTCCTGCACCACCTCGGCAAGCCGGACGGCCGGATCGTGGAACTCGACCGCGGACACCGGGTCCCCGCCCAGGTCATCGCCTACGCGGCCCGCCTGCTCCCCCGGATCGCCCCGGACCTGCGACCCCCCGGTTCCACCCGCCGGGGCACGCTCCAGATCACCCACGCGCCCGGAGACCTCGCGGCCGCGACCGTGCCCGCCTGCAAGGAGGCACTGGCCGCCGAGGGCTCCGTCGGCCTCATCGCCGCCGACTCCGACATCCTCGCCCTGCACCAAGCCCTGGACGGCGCCGGTCTGACCTCCGCCATCCTGAGCGAGGACACAGATGCGACAGGCGACGAAGGAGTGCTGTGCGTTCCGGCGTCCCTCGCGAAAGGGCTGGAGTTCGAGCACGTGATCGTCGCCGACCCGTCCCGCATCGTCCACGCCGAACCGCGCGGCCTGCACCGGCTCTACGTCGTCCTCACCCGCGCGGTCAGCACCCTCCGCATCGTCCACACCGAACGGCTGCCGGAGCCGCTGGCCTGACCCCGCCGACGGACCCGTCGCAGCGCCCCCGACCGCCTGCCGTCCGGCAGAATGCCACCCATGGCTGACTCCGGCGGCACCTGCGTCTTCTGCGAGATCGTGAAAGGGGAACGCCCCGCGCACATCGTCCTCGACACCCCGGACGCGATGGCGTTCCTCGACGCACGGCCGCTGTTCAAGGGCCACACCCTGCTGGTCCCCCGCACGCACCGCGAGACCCTGACCGACGTTCCCCCCGACGAACTCGGCCCTTTCTTCGCCCACGCGCAACGGCTCGCCGCCGCGATGGAGTCGGCCCTCGACGCCGCCGGATCCTTCGTGGCCATGAACAACCGGATCAGCCAAAGCGTCCCCCACTTGCACGTCCATGTCGTCCCCCGCAACCGCAAGGACGGTCTCCGCGGATTCTTCTGGCCCCGCCACAAATACGACTCCGACACGGAAGCCGCCGACTACGCCACCCGCCTGGCAACCGCACTCACCTAACCCCCACCCAACCCAACGTCCCCTCCCCAACCCAGCCGAGCAGAAGCGAACGAGCGCTCTGGCCAGGAGCAGCGCCAAGGCCTGTACAAACCCCGAGCAGGCGCCAGTCCGGGACACAACGACCGCGAAACAGCCCCAACGCGAGCACAGCAAGGCACGGGGCGGGGCCCCTGACCAGCACCAGGACAGGTCCGAAGCAGGCGCAGGGCCGGAGCAAGACAAGCGCGACACGGACCCCAAACGCGAGCCAGCGCGGCCCGGGACCCTGAACGCGCACAGGGCGAGCCCCTGGGCAGACCCCTGAGCAGGCGCGGCAGGTCCCGGGCGGGCGCGGGGCCGTGGGCGCGCGGGGGTGGGCTCTGGGTGGGGGCGGGCGGGGAGGCTTTGGCTTCGCTACAGTGCGGGCGTGCTCTTCGAGGGTGTGGCCTTCCGGTATCGGAGACGGGGCCCGTGGATTCTCAAGGACGTCGACCTCGCCTTGGAGGCGGGGCGCATCGTCGAGGTCACGGGACGCAACGGAGCGGGGAAGTCCACCTTTCTCCGGTTGGTCGCCGGGTTGCGGCGGCCAGGGAAAGGCTCGGTCCGGGGGCGGCCCGATCGGGTTGGGTACGCACCGGAACGGTTTCCGGTCGACCAGCCGTTCACGGTTCGTTCGTATCTGGCGCACATGGCCTCCATCAGGGGTTGCGGGGCGGACTCGGTCGGCGTGTGGGCGGAGCGGCTCGGTTTCGAGCGGCTGCTCGATGTGCGGTTGCCGGAGTTGTCCAAGGGCAGCGCGCAGAAGGTCGGGATCGCGCAGGCCCTTCTGGACGGCCCCGAACTCCTCGTGCTGGACGAGCCGTTCGCCGGGCTGGACGCCGCCACGCGCGACGCGCTCCCCGGGCTGATCGGCGACCTCGCCGCAGGCGGGACCACCGTCGTGGTCAGCGACCACCAGCGGTGCATCGAGCCGCTGCCCGATGTGGAGCGGTTGCGCGTGGCCGACGGCACGGTCGGCGCCTTGGACGTGACCGCACCCGCGTCGGCGATCCTTGAGGTCGTGGTCCCGGAGGAGGAGATCGACACCGTGGAGGCCAAGTTGCGCGCGGACGGCTACCGGGTGCGGAGGCCCGCGCGGTGATCGCGATCGCCCGCTTCCAGGCGGCGGCCTACGTCCGGTCGCTGCGCGTGCTGCATCCGCTGATCGTCGTCGTCCTCGTGGTGGCCCTGGTGCTGGCGCAGGGGCCGGGCGGGCCCGATGCGGCCGCTCTCGCGGTGGGCACGTTCGGTGACGTGGCGGCGTTCATGTTCCCGGTGTGGGCGTGGGCGGCGCGCGCCCTGCTGGACACGCAGCCGGACGAGCAGCGCGCCCTGACGGCCGCCGCGGCGAGGCATCGGTGGGCGCCCGTCTGGGCGGGGCTGCTCGCCGCCTACGGAGTGAATCTCTGCCTGGGGCTCGTGACATTGGCGGTTCCTCTCGTTCAGGCGGTGTCGTTGGGGTCGCCGGGGCGCGCGGTGGCCGCGGGGCTGGCGCTCAACGCGCTCGTGGCGGCCGCGGGCACGCTGCTCGGCGCGTGGACGAGCCGGGCCGTCCTCCCTTCTCCCGGGGTCTCGTTGCTGGCGCTGCTCGGCGGTGCGAGCGCGCTGGTGCTGCTCGGTCTCGGGCCGCTCTCGGCCGTCTCGGTTCCGATGATCGAGTGGCTGCGGGCGGTCCATGACGGCCCCGAGACGTTCGTCGCGGACTTCCCCGGCATCGCTGTGCATCTCGCGGTCTGGACGGCCCTGGTCGGCGCCGCCTACGTCGCGACCGACCGGTTCCGCTCCTGACGCCCGGCGGTCAGGCGGCTTGGACGGTCAGCCATGCTTCCTCCAGCGGATGTTCGGGACGCCCGCAGAAGTAGACGCGACCGGGATCGCCCCAGTACCAGCCGAGGCGCGGGTCCGAGTCGAGTTGCAGGAGGAGGTGCCATTCCTCGGCGGCACTCGCCTCCTCCGGAGTGAGGGCCGGGGATTTCGGGGTGTCGAGGGGGCGGCCGGTGGAGGCGTACAGGCAGTCGGGGCCGATCGGGCGCTGCACCAGGGCCGGCCAGCCGCCGAGTTGGTGGGCCGGGAGCCCGCCGGGACGGACGTGCCGCGACCACACGGCGTGCAGTTGCTCGTAGACGGCGAGCAGGCCCGGGTACCGCAGCTCCAGTCGGCGGACGGCCGGTTCCTGCGGTGACGGGAGGGACAGGAACGGCGCCGCGTGCAGGCGCGTCCGGGGGAAGGCCACCGCGCCGGGCGGCGGGGAGGCGCGTTCGACGGCACCGGTGAACACGCGCCAGCCGTCGCGCTGGGCGGACTCGTCGCCCCAGGGCCTCGGGATTTCGCTGGCGTAGTAGAAGGCGGCGGTCCCCTCGGCGGGGACCCCGGGGATCTCCCCGGACGCCGGGAGGTCGGCGAAGTCGATGGCGCCGAGGAAGTCCAGCGGGCGGCCGCGCCATGTCGGCCAGGGTTCGCCGGACGGAAGGAGCGGGACGCCGCCGAAGTGCACCGGGGTGCCGCCCTCCGCGGCGAGCCGGAGGGCGGGGCGGGTCAGGGGGAGCACGGCGGCGAGCATTTCGGGAGCGAGGAAGCGCTCGAACAGGTGACGCAGCCGCCTCCGCTGCGCGGTGAGATCGTCCATGCACACAGCGTTGCGCGCCGCGCACGGCGCCACCACCCCGCCGCGAAACTGTGGATAACTTCGTCAGCGGCGTTCGAGGGCGTCGGCGAGCCGGGCGAGGAAGTCGTCGACCTCCTGCACGTCGTAGCCGGGGCCGAGGCGGATCATGCGGAAGACGCAGGCGCGGACGTCGGCGGGCGTCACCGGCGGGGCGGCGCCGCGCAGGCCCGCGATGACGCGTTCCAGGAAGGCGTCGACGTCCCGGACGTCGTAGCCCACGCGCATGCGGACCGCGGGGAACCGCGCGTTCTCGATCCAGGAGATCAGCCAGCCCGGGTGGACGCGCGGACGTCCCGCCCGCTCGCCGATCGGCCCGGCGGCCTGCAGCTCGCGGATGCACTCGCAGACCAGTTCGTCCACCGTGCGGGGGTCGTAGCCGCGCATGACGATGTCGAAGCGGCGGGCGCGGACGTCGTCGGCGGTCAGCGGCGGGCCGCCGTTCAGCGCCCCGCCGATCTCCTCGAGCAGGGCGTCCACCTGAGCCCGGTCATAGCCCCGCAGGACGATCGGCGGCCGCGTTCCCTTCTTCCCCCGCACACGTGCTCCTCAGCGGATCCCCGCGTCCGCGGGTGCGGGGAGCACACCGCGGGCGCTCAGTCCCTGGTCGAGGCGGCCAGCTGCCCGCAGGCCCCGTCGATCTCCCTGCCCCGAGTGTCGCGCACCGTGACCGGGACCCCGTGGTGCTCCAGCCGCCGGACGAACTCACGTTCGTCCTCGGGCCGGGACGCGGTCCACTTGGAGCCCGGCGTCGGGTTCAACGGGATCAGATTGACGTGTGCGAGGTGCCCGCGCAAGAGCCTGCCGAGAAGATCCGCGCGCCACGCCTGGTCGTTGACGTCCTTGATCAGGGCGTACTCGATCGAGACGCGGCGGCCGCTGCGGTCGGCGTACGCCCACGCGGCATCCAGCACCTCGGCGACCTTCCAGCGGTTGTTGACCGGGACGAGGTCGTCGCGCAGCTCATCGTCGGGCGCGTGCAGGGACACGGCGAGCCGCACCGACATGTCCTCCGCGGCCAGCTTCTCGATGGCGGGGACGAGCCCGACGGTCGAGACGGTGACCGACCGCTGCGAGATGCCCAGCCCGGCGGGCGCCGGGTCGGTGATGCGGCGGACCGCGCCGATCACGGACTTGTAGTTCGCAAGAGGCTCGCCCATGCCCATGAACACGATGTTGGAGACGCGTCCAGGTCCGCCCGGGATACGCCCGCGGGCGAGTGCGCGCGCGCCCGCGGCGACCTGCTCGACGATCTCGGCGGTGGACAGGTTCCGGGTGAGCCCGGCCTGGCCGGTGGCACAGAACGGGCAGTTCATGCCGCACCCGGCCTGGGACGACACGCACATGGTGGCCCTGTCCGGGTAGCGCATCAGCACGGATTCGAACAGGACGCCGTCGAACGCCTTCCACACGGTCTTGAGCGTCTTGCCGCCGTCGCAGTCCATCTCGCGGACGGGCGTGATCAGCGACGGCAGCAGCGCGGACACGAGCCGGTCACGGGCCGCGGCCGGCAGGTCGGTCATCTCCGCGGGGTCGTCGACCAGCCGGGCGAAGTAGTGCCGCGACAGCTGGTCGGCCCGGAAGGGCTTCTCCCCCAGCTCGGCGACCGCCTCGCGGCGCTCCGCCGGGGCGAGGTCGGCGAGGTGCCGCGGCGGCTTGCCGCGCCGCGGGGCGGCGAAGACCAGCTTCGCCGGGGTCTTCTTGGGCGCGGACCCGGCCGGCTGCGCGGCGGTCCCGGTGGCGGGCTCGGTGGTGGCAGACATGGTCCTTCCAGTGTCGCAAACACCTGTGGGTGCCTCGTCCGTGCGACCGACCCGAACCCGAGGGGACGGACGACGCGACTGCGCGTGATCTCTCGGCCCACTAAGGTCTCGACCATGTCGGTTCTGCGCAGGGGCGGCGCCGCGCCCCGGCGCCGGGGCGCGACCGTCGTCCACGCCGAGACCGGCCCGTACGGCGGCCGCCGGCCGTCATCGAGAGCGACGGAACCGTCACCGCCGCCTATCTGAAGGACGCCGGCGAGTCGGTCGTCGGGGCCGTGTGGGTAGCCAACCACCGCGCCGCCCCGGCCGGCCTGGACCTGACCCGGCTGGACGCGGGCGCCGCGCCGCTCCTGCCGCGGTCGCACGTCCGCCACCCGGACGGACGGGACGCGCTGGACGCGGGCGCGCTGGAGATCGTCTGGTTCGAGGAGGGCGACGGCGTGGCCGTCCTCGAGGCGGGAGAGCCGCTGTTCGTGATCCCCGGATGGTCCGACATCGGGCGCGGCGTCCCCGGCTACGCCCGGGACGCCGTCGAACAGAGCCCGTTCGCGTTCCCTCTCGCAGAGGAGATCGACCGCTTCGGACTGCGCGTGGACCGCGCGCGCGTCCACTGGCAAGCTGCGCGCGCCGAAGGGGCCTGGGCGAAGTACCAGCAGGCCGTCCTCGGGCACCTTCTGCAGCGGGTCGGGCCTGGCGGGCACTACTGGCACGACATCGGGCGACGTGCAGACGGCAGAGCCGGCACGCACCCGATCGTCGGGCTGACGGAGCGCCCGCCACAGGACGATCGGGAGTTCACCGTGTTGAGCACGGTGGGGATGAGCCGACAACGGATGCCGACGATCGAACTGTACGAGGACGACGTGTCCCCTCACGCCCGGATCGAACTCGCCTTGGCGAGCACCCTGCCCACACGGTCGGCGGGCAAAATCTTCCCCTGGCTCGCACCGTGTCCGTGGCGAACGGTGACCTGGTTCGCGCCCGGCGACGTCGTCAAGTGGCCTTACGACGGACGCCCGTTCCCCCTGGGCGTCGAAGGATCCGGTTGGGAAGCCGTCCTGCTCCTGGAGGACCCTGCGCGCCTGGAGGGCCCCACGCCTCCCGTGCTCGCGGGCTTGACCGTTCAGGACGACCCGGTCCGGTGGCTGTGGCTCGTCCCGATCGGCGCCGAAGAGCACCGATTCGCCAAGGCGGAGGGCTCGGACGCGCTCGTGCGGCGGCTGGCCCGCGAGGGACGCACGTGGGTGGTGTCGTAGCCCCGCCCGCGCACGCGCCGGGCGGCGACCGGGGCGCCGATCACGCGGTGGGGACGAACAGTTCCAGCAGCAGCCAGACCACGGGGGCGGTCGCCACGAGGGAGTCGAGGCGGTCCATCACGCCGCCGTGACCGGGCAGGAGGGTGCCCATGTCCTTGATGCCGAGGTCGCGCTTGACCATCGACTCGATGAGGTCGCCGACGGTCGCGGTGACCACGGCGGCGAGGCCGATGACGACACCGTGCCAGATCTGGCCGCCGTCCAGCAGCCACCACACCAGCCAGCCGCCGACGACCATGCAGGTCAGGGCGGAACCGGTAAAGCCCTCCCAGGTCTTCTTCGGGCTGATGGTCGGCGCCATCTTGTGCTTGCCGAGGAACGATCCGGCGAAGTAGCCGCCGATGTCGCTGGCGACGGTCGTCGCGATGAAGATCACGATGCGGTGGTCGCCGTCGTCGGGGGCCATCAGCAGCGCCACGATGCCGCCCATGAGGACGAGCCAGCCGCTGGTCAGCGCCCCTGCGGAGACGTCCCGGACGTAGCCGTCCGACCCCTCCGTCATCCGTGTGACGAGCAGCGCCAGGACCGTCAGGGACACCGCGGCGACCACGGCGGTGGAGCCCCAGATGTAGGCGACGACGGGAGTCGCCACCATCCCCGTGGCCACCGGGATGAACGGCACACGGATGTCGCGGGTCTTGAGCGCCTCGGTGAGCTCGCGCATGCCGAGGAACAAGAAGAGCACCATGACGCCAAGGAAGATCTCCTTGACGGTGTACAGCGACACCAGGACGAGTGCGCCGAGGCCGGCGCCCACGCCGATCGCCATGGGGAGGTTGCGGCCGGCCTTGCCCGCGCGCGGCTTATCCGGGGAGCCCGTGGGCTCCCCGGCGTCGTCGAGTTCCATCACACTTCGAGCAGTTCGGCCTTCTTGTGCTCGAGCAACTCGTCGATCTGCGCCGTGTACCGGTGCGTGGTGTCGTCGAGTTCCTTCTCCGCACGGCGGACCTCGTCCTCGCCGGCCTCGCCGTCCTTGGCGAGCTTGTCGAGGGCGTCCTTGGCGCGCCGCCGGATGTTGCGGATGGAGATCTTGCTGTCCTCGGCCTTGCCGCCCGCGACCTTGATGAACTCCTTGCGGCGCTCCTCCGAGAGCTCGGGGAAGACGACGCGAATGACGTTGCCGTCGTTGGTGGGGTTCACGCCGAGGTCGCTCTCGCGGATGGCCTTCTCCACCGCCTGCATGGACGACTTGTCGTAGACCTGGACGATGACCATCCGCGGTTCGGGCAGGGTGAACGAGGCGAGCTGGTTGACCGGCGTCGGGGTGCCGTAGTACTCCGCGGTGATCTTGTTGAACATCGCGGGGGTGACCCGGCCGGTGCGGATGGCCTGGAAGTCCTCCTTGGCGACCGCGACCGCCTTCTCCATCTTTTCCTCGGCTTCGAGGAGGGTCTCGTCGATCACTGTGACTCCCGTGTCATCTGGTCGGCCGTGTACATGGTGCTGTCCCCGCGACCTCTCCGCGCGGGAACCGTGCGCGTGCACGGCTCCCGCGAGGCGCGGTCGCGCTGCGGTCAGCCCTGTGCCGGGCTGACCAGCGTGCCGATCTTCTCACCCCGGACGGCCCGGACGATGTTGCCCTGCCCCAACAGGTCGAAGACCACGATGGGGAGCGCGTTGTCCATGCAGAGGCTGATGGCCGTGGCGTCCATGACCTTCAGTCCCCGCTGTAGAACTTCACCGTAATCCAAATGGTCGAACTTGACCGCCTCTGGATTCTTGCGGGGGTCGGCGTCGTAGACGCCGTCCACCTGAGTCGCCTTGAGCACGGCCTCCGCACCGATCTCCAGCGCGCGCTGGGCGGCGGTGGTGTCGGTGGAGAAGAACGGCTGGCCGAGCCCGGCGCCGAAGATGACGACGCGGCCCTTCTCCAGGTGCCGGATGGCACGCCGCGGGATGTACGGCTCGGCCACCTGGCTCATGGTGATGGCGGTCTGGACCCGGGTGTCGATGCCGAGCTTCTCCAGGAAGTCCTGGAGCGCCAGGCAGTTGATGACCGTCCCGATCATGCCCATGTAGTCGGCGCGGCCGCGGTCCATGCCGCGTTCGGCCATGACCGCGCCGCGGAACATGTTGCCGCCGCCGCACACGACCGCGACCTCGACGCCGTCGCGCACCGCCTCGGCGATGCCCTCGGCGACGTGCTGCACGATCTGCGGGTCGATGCCGAGCGGGTCGCGTCCGGCGAACGCCTCCCCCGACAGCTTCAGCAGCACCCGTTTCCAGCCCGCGCCCGGCGCGTGCCGGGCGGACGACGAGGCCGCCGTCGCGCTAGTGGTCGTCTTGTCCGGCACGTCGGCGGCCTCCTCGTTGTGTCCGTCTTCTGCCCTGGTCCCCGTTTCCAGAGTGCCCTCAGGCCTGCCCGACCTTGAAGCGGGCGAACCGGACGACCTTGACACCGGCCTCGTCCAGCACCTTCGCGATCGTCTTCTTGCCGTCCTTGACGAACGCCTGCTCCAGCAGGACGAAGTCGCGGAAGTAGGCGTTGACCCGGCCCTCGACGATCTTCGGGATGGCCTGCTCGGGCTTGCCCTCGTCGCGGGTGAGCTGCTCGGCGAGCGCCCGCTCCTTCTCGATCGCCTCGGCGGGGATCTCGTCGCGGTTCAGGTACTTGGGCGCCATCGCCGCGATCTGCTGGGCGACGTCCTTGGCGACCTCGGCGTTCTCGGCGTCCAGCTCGACCAGCACGCCGGTCGTCGGCGGCAGCTGCGGGTCGGACTTGTGCAGGTAGCTGGCCACGTAGGCGCCCTGGAAGTGGGCGAACCGGCGCAGCTCGAGCTTCTCGCCGATCTTGGCGCTGTTCTCCTCGATCAGGGCCTGGACGGTCTTGCCCGGCTCGACCTCGGCGCCCAGCAGCGCGGCCACGTCGGCGACGCCGGCGGTCGCGGCGAACCGGACGAGACGGTCGGCCAGCTCGATGAACTGCGCGTTCTTCGCGACGAAGTCCGTCTCGCAGTTGAGCTCGAGCATCGCGCCGTTGCCGGAGTCGGCAAAGTACTCGGCGACGAGGCCGTTGGCCGCGGTGCGCTCGGCGCGCTTGCCGACGTCCTTGGCGCCCTTGAGGCGCAGCAGCTCGGTGGCCTTCTCGAAGTCGCCGTCCGCCTCGGTCAGGGCGTTCTTGACGGCCATCATTCCGGCGCCGGTCAGGTCACGGAGCCGCTTGACGTCAGCGGCGGTGAAGTTCGCCATCGCTCTTTTCGCTTCTCTCGTCGTTGGTCGTGGACCCGCCACGATCCCGGCGGCCCGTCACGGGCCGCCGGGATCGCGGGATCAAGCCTGCTCGGCCTCGGCGCTCGCCTGCTCCGGCTCGGCGGGGGCCTCGGCGGCCTCGGCCTCGGGAGCCGCGGGGGCCTCCGCGGCCTCCGTGGCCTCGGCGGCGGGGGCGGCCTCGGCGGACTGCTTCTCCAGCAGCTCGCGCTCCCACTCGGGCAGCGGCTCGGCGGCGGACGCGGCGCCCTTGGCGGGCTTCTCGTCGCCGCCGGCACCGGCGCCGGCGCGGGCGATCAGGCCGTCGGCGACGGCGTCGGCGACCACGCGGGTCAGCAGGCTGACGCTGCGGATCGCGTCGTCGTTGCCCGGAACCGGGTAGTCGACCTCGTCGGGGTCGCAGTTGGTGTCCAGGATCGCGACGACCGGGATGCCGAGCTTCTTGGCCTCGTTGACCGCGATGTGCTCCTTCTTGGTGTCCACGATCCAGATGGCGCTCGGAACCTTCGCCATGTCGCGGATACCGCCGAGGGTGCGCTCGAGCTTGTCCTTCTCGCGGCGCAGGCCGAGGAGCTCCTTCTTCGTCATGCCGGAGCCGGCCACGTCGTCGTAGTCGATCTCCTCCAGCTCCTTGAGCCGGGTGAGCCGCTTGTGGACGGTGGAGAAGTTGGTGAGCATGCCGCCCAGCCAGCGCTGGTTGACGAAGGGCATGCCGACCCGGGTGGCCTGCTCGGCGATGGCCTCCTGGGCCTGCTTCTTGGTGCCGACGAACAGAATGGTGCCGCCGTGGGCGACCGTGGCCTTGACGAACTCGTAGGCGCGGTCGATGTAGGACAGCGACTGCTGCAGGTCGATGATGTAGATGCCGTTGCGCTCCGTGAGGATGAAGCGCTTCATCTTCGGGTTCCACCGGCGGGTCTGGTGGCCGAAGTGGACGCCGCTCTCCAGGAGCTGCCGCATGGTGACGACGGGTGCCATTGCCCGTGTTCTCCTTCTCTGGCCCAGGCGGGCCGCATTTGGTTGTCTGCCTGCGCCCGGGAGCCGTCCCACCGTCGCCGGCGGCGACGGACCGAGGGGCGGCACCCCACCAGGTCGGTGGCATGCGGACGCGTGAAATCAGCCGCCGGGTCCTCCCTGACGGCTGTGGCCCGGTCTCCCGGGCCGCGGCCCGTCCGCTCACAGGTAGCGGCTTCTCGCCCGTCCGACCGCGTGGTCGAAAGGGTGACGGCCTGGCCTCGGCCGGTGTCCTTTTGGAACACCATCACAGATTATCAGGGCCCGGAGGCCTCCGGGAATCAACGGACGCGGAGGTTATCCACAGACCGCGGAAGCCGCCACGACCGGCGCGCTCCCCCGGCACTCTTCCGGCATGACGTTGTTCACACTGCTCCTCACCTGCGCGATCACGGCCGGGGCGCCGAGCCCGGACGTCTGGCGGTGGCCGCTGGGCCCACCCGCGCCCCAGGTGCTGCGCGGGTTCTCGCCGCCGGCGTCCCCCTGGGGTGCGGGCCACCGCGGTGTCGATCTCGCCGCCCGTCCGGGGCAGCCGGTGCGCGCCGCCGGGCCCGGACGGGTGTCCTTCGCCGACCGGCTCGCGGGACGCGGCGTCGTCGCGATCACGCACGGGAGCCTCAGCACCACGTACCTGCCCGTCCGTCCGAGCGTCCCCGTCGGGCACCGCGTCGCGCCCGGCACCGTGATCGGCCGGGTCGAGGCCGATCGCTCGCACTGCGCGACCACCTGCCTGCACTGGGGGTTGCGCGACGGGAACGCGTACCTGAACCCGGTCGACCTCGTGCACCGCGAGATCAGGCTGCTCCCGTACTGGTCCCCGCCGCCCGCGCCCCGCGAGCGCGATGAGTCCGCCGCCGCGGAGCCGCGCATGGGGCTGCGGGACGCGACGACGGCCACGGGCGGCGCGCTGACCGGCATGGTCCTGGCGTACGCCCTGGCGTTCGTCTGGCGCCGCACCCGCCCGCGTCCGCGCGCCCGTCTCCGTGCCGGTCGCCTCCGGCCGCCGCCTCCTCCGCCGCCGGGCGTCATCGACCTGTCGAAGGAACGGCGCCTGCGCCGGACCCCGTAGCCGGGAGCCGGAGGGCGCTAATCGTCCCGGGCTCCGCGCGGGTGGGCTTGACGGTGCACCCGCTTGAGCCGCTCGGACGAGACGTGCGTGTAGAGCTGGGTCGTCTGCAGGGAGGCGTGCCCGAGGATCTCCTGGACGCTCCGCAGATCGGCTCCGCCCTCCAGGAGGTGCGAGGCCGCGCTGTGCCGCAGCCCGTGCGGCGCCATGTCGGGCATCCCGCCGACCTCCGCGATGCGCGCGTGCACCATCCGCCGCGCACTCGTCGGGTGCAGGCGCCGTCCGCGCGCGCCCAGGAAGAGTGCAGGTCCGCTGCCTTCGTCCGCCAGTGCGGGACGCCCGGCGCGGAGCCAGTCCTGGACGGCGCGGGCGGCGGGCTCGCCCATCGGCACCGTCCGCTCGCGTCCCCCCTTGCCGAGGACGCGGATCGTCCGGTGCCCGGTGTCGAGGTCGTCGACGTCCAGTCCGCAGAGTTCGCTGATGCGCACGCCCGTCGCGTACAGCACCTCGAGGACGGCGAGGTCGCGCAGTCCCAGCGGGCCTTCGGCGTCCATGTCGTCCAGCAGCCGCCCCGCGTCGTCCTGGGTCAGCACGGCGGGCAGGCTCCGGCGCCGCTGAGGGGTGCCCAGGAGGAGCCCCGGATCGCTCTCCAGGACGCCGATCCGGTGCAGGTGGGCCGTGAACGCGCGGGCGGCCGCCGTCCGGCGCGCGAGCGTGGCCCGCGACCGTCCCATCGCGTGCTGCCGGGCCAGCCAGGCCCGCAGCAGCCCGACGTCCAGATCCGCGGGCCGCGTCGCTCCGGTCTCGGCCGCGTGGGCGCAGAGGTCCCGCAGGTCTCCGAGGTACGCGCGGAGCGTGTGCGGCGAGACGTCGCGCTCCGCACGCAGGTGGCGTCCGAACTCGACGACGGCCGCCTCGAGCTCCCCGCCCCCATCGGCGTCGTCCTCCGCACGTTCGCCCGTGCCGTGCCCGACCGTGTTGCTCACAGCCGCCACCGTGCGACGTCGTCCCCGAGGAAGCAAGCACCCCACGCCGGGTTTCGACCCGCCGAGCCGGAATGTCCCGCCGAGTTATCCACAGGGTGCCGTTCCGGTTACAGGGAGTCCCCGCATCGGGGAGCGTCGAGATCGGAGGTGAGGTCCGTGAGACAGCACATCGACCTTGGGCGCCGCGGCGAGGACGCCGCCGCCGGATACCTGGCCGGGATCGGCTGGACGATCCTCGACCGCAACTGGCGGTGCTCCGAGGGAGAGATCGACATCGTCGCCCACGACGGCCGGGTCCCGGTCGTCTGCGAGGTGAAGACGCGGCGGTCGACCCGCTTCGGCGACCCGCTGGAGGCGATCACCGAGTCGAAGGCCGCCCGGTTACGCCGGCTGGCCTGGCGCTGGGCCGCCGCGCACGGCGCCCGCGGGACGGCCGTCCGGGTGGACGTGCTCGGCCTGGTCGCCGACGGCGACGGCTTCACCATCGATCACCTGAGGGAGGTGTGCTAGATGACGCTCGCCAAGACCCGCTCGGTGTCACTGGTCGGCGTGGAGGGCTTCCTGGTGGACGTCGAGGCCGCCATCACCAGCGGAGTGCCCGGCCTGCACCTGGTCGGCCTGCCCGACACCGTGCTCAGCGAGGCCCGCGACCGCGTCCGCGCGGCGATCTTCAACTCGGACGAGGACTGGCCGAACCGTCATGTGACGGTGTCCCTGTTCCCCGCGAGCATGCCCAAGCGAGGCTCGAACTTCGACGTCGCCATAGCCGTGGCGCTGCTCGCCGCCGCAGAGGTGGTCCCGGCACGCTCGTGCGCGGGACTGGTGATGATCGGCGAACTGGGGCTGGACGGCCGGATCCGCGCGGTGCAGGGGGTCCTGCCCGCCGTGCTCGCCGCCTCCCAGAGCGGCTGCCACACGGTGGTCGTCCCGCACGCCAACGCGGCCGAGGCCCGCTTGGTCCCGGACGTGGAGGTGGTCTCCGCGCAAACCCTGCGCGGCCTCCTGTGCCTGCTGCGCGACGAGCCGCCGCCGGACGAGGAGGACGAGGACGAACCGGCGCTCGGCGGCCGCCTCGCCGTCGGCCGGAAGGAGATCCCCCCGGACGTCGATCTCGCGGACGTCCGGGGGCAGGCCGACGCCCGCCGCGCCCTGGAGATCAGCGCCGCCGGAGGGCACCACCTCTACTTCTCGGGGCCGCCGGGCTGCGGGAAGACCATGCTGGCCGAGCGGCTGCCGACGCTGCTGCCGCCCCTGGAACCCGAATCGGCCCTGGAGGTCACCACCATCCACTCCGTGGCGGGCACGCTTCCACCGGGCCAGCCGCTGATCACCCAGCCGCCGTTCTACGCCCCGCACCACACCGCGAGCCGCGTCGCGATGGTCGGCGGCGGCTCCGGCCGGACGCTCCAACCGGGCGCCGTCTCCCTCGCGCACCGGGGCATCCTCTTCCTGGACGAGGCGCCCGAGTTCCAGCACGGCACCCTGGACGCGCTCCGCCAACCCCTCGAAGAGGGCAATGTCCGGATCTGCAGAGCCGAGGGCACGGCGACGTTCCCGGCGCGCTTCACGCTCGTCCTGGCGGCCAACCCGTGCCCGTGCGCGGCGGCCAAACAGATCGACTGCTCCTGCGCCCCCGGGATCCGGCGGAAGTACGGAACCCGCATCTCCGGCCCGCTGCTCGACCGGATCGACCTAAAACTCGAACTGACCCCGGCCAGCCGCGCCGAACTCCGGTACGACCTGGAGTTCGCCGAGACGAGCAAGGTCGTCGCCGAACGGGTCCTCGACGCCCGGGAACGCTCGCTCAAACGGCTGGCCGGCACCCCCTGGCGTTCCAACTCCGAGATCCCCGGGCCCGAACTGCGCCGCCGTTTCGTCCCGTCCGGCGAGGCGATGCGGAGCGCGGACGACGCGCTGCAGCGCGGGACGCTCAGTGCCCGGGGCCTCGACCGGATCCTGCGGGTCGCCTGGACGATCGCCGACCTCGCGGGCCACGACGAACCCGAGGCCGACGACATCGGCGGCGCGCTCGGCCTGTGGTCGGCGGGGCGCCCGTGAACGCCGAACGCGCCGCGCGCGCCGCCCTGACCGCCGTCGCCGAACCCGGCGACGCCTTCCTCAACCGGATCATCGACCACGCCGGCCCCGAACGGACGCTGGATTCCATCCGCGCCGGTCGCCCGCCCGACGGCCTGAACGTCACCGAGAAGGAGGCCGCACGCCTCGAACACTGGCGGATCCGCCTCGTCGGCGCCGCCCCCGACCAGGACCTCGCCGTGTGCGCCGAACTCGGCGGACGCCTGATCTGCCCGGGAGACCCCGAATGGCCCACCACCCTGGACGACCTCGGCGGCGAACGTCCCTACGCGCTGTGGCTGCACGGCCCCGCCGACCTGCGAAGAAGCTGCCTGCACTCGGTCGCGATCGTCGGATCCCGCGCCGCGTCCCCGTACGGGCTGCACGTCGCCGCGGACCTGGCGGCGGAACTGGCCGACTCGGGCTGGACGGTGGTCTCCGGCGGGGCCCTCGGGATCGACGCCGCGGCCCATCGCGGCTCGCTGGCGGCGGAAGGCCCCACCATCGCGGTCCTGGCGAACGGCTTCGACGTCCCCTATCCCGCGTCGAACGAGGGGCTGTTCGCCGAGATGGCCCGCCGCTCGGTCCTGGTCAGCGAGTCGCCGCCCGGCACCCACCCGCACCGGCTCCGGTTCCTCGTCCGCAACCGGGTGATCGCCGCGCTCTCCCGAGGGACGGTGATCGTCGAGGCCGAGGCCCGTAGCGGCGCCCTGAACACCGCCTCCTGGGCCCGGAGGCTCAACCGCGTCGTCATGGCCGTCCCCGGCCAGGTCACCTCCCGGACCTCGGTCGGCGTTCACCGCCTCCTCCGCGAGGAGGGCACGCTCCTGGTCACCCGTCACGAGGAGGTCATCGAAGCCGTCGGCCGCATCGGAGAGGACCTGGCCCCGGCCCCGCGCACACCGGTCCTCCCCCGCGATCGCCTGGACCCCTTGACCCGCTCCGTCCTGGAGGCCTTCCCCGCCCGCGGCCACGTGGGCCCGGCCCAACTGGCGGCGAAGGCCGGGGTCCCCCTGCCGACGGTCAACGCCAAGCTCGGCCTGCTCGCCGCCGGCGGCTTCATCGAACGCGCCTCCGCCGGCTGGCGCCTGACCCCGACCGCCAAAACCCCACCCGCCCCATGAGACCGGGGACGAACACCGCGCGAAGTCACGCCCCCGGCGAGGCCGCCGGGGGCGCACCGGCGGGATGCACCCACGGGAAGGGGGTGTGGCCGGATCACGCGGGGTGCCGGGCGACCGCCGTCGCGGGCACCTCGTGGGGTGCGTCCTGGCGGGGCGGCGTCGCGCGTGGTGTTTTGGTGGGGTGGGACGGGTGGGGTTGGTCGTTGGAATCGGCCGGTGACCCGGGTTGGGGGGGTTACTGGTCGGAGGGCATTTCGAAGTCGCTCTTGGCCAGTTCCTCGACGTTGACGTCCTTGAAGGTCACGACGCGGACGTTCTTGACGAAGCGGGCGGGGCGGTACATGTCCCAGACCCAGGCGTCCTGCATGGTGACCTCGAAGAAGACCTCGCCGTTGTCGGTGCCGCGCACCTGCAGGTCGACGGAGTTCGTCAGGTAGAAGCGGCGCTCCGTCTCGACGACGTAGGTGAACAGCCCGACGACGTCCCGGTACTCGCGATAGAGCTGAAGCTCCATCTCGGTCTCGTACTTCTCGAGATCCTCGGCGCTCACGCTCGTGCCCCTTCCGTGCGGCCTTCGCCGGGGACCTCCCCCAAGGCCACGTCCCCATTGTTACGCACTGCTCGCCCGACGTTGACGTAGGAGAACCGATGCTCCGGACATGGTCCGTGCTCTCGGAGGGCCTCGCTGTGCGCGCGGGTCACATATCCCTTGTGCAGGTCGAAACCGTACTCCGGGTACCGCTCGTGGAGTTGGACCATGATGCGGTCTCGGGTGACCTTGGCGATGACGGACGCGGCGGCCACGCAGGCCGCCACCTGGTCGCCCTTGATCATGGCGAGGCCGGGCACCTCGAGGCCGGGCACCGGGAAGCCGTCGCTCAGCACGTAGGCGGGGCGTTCGGGCAGGGCGGCGAGGGCGCGGCGCATTCCGGTGATGTTGCACCGGTGCAGGCCGATGCGGTCGATGTCGTGGCACGGGATGACGACGGCGCTCCAGGCGAGTGCCCGTTCGGTGATCTCGCCGTACAGCTCCTCGCGGCGGGCCGGGGTGAGGAGCTTGGAGTCGGTGAGGCCCTCGATCGTCCCGCGGCGGCCTCCGCGCAGCATCACCGCGCCGACGACCAGGGGGCCCGCGCACGCGCCCCGCCCGGCTTCGTCGACGCCGGCCACGGGGGTGAAGCCGGCGTGCTCCAGGGCGCGCTCGTAGGCGAGCAGCCCTGCGTCACGGCGCGGCGTGAAGCGGAGTGGACGACCCTTCATGCTCCGCAGCGTACGTCGCCCGGGCCCCCTGCCGCCGCCCGAATGGGCCTCTTCCGGGCATGTCGCTGATCACCCGATGGTCGGCGCCGGTCTGATGCGGCGGCGCCTCAGCAGGTAGGCGATGGGGAGG
Organism: Spirillospora sp. NPDC052242; assembly: GCF_040679555.1. NCBI lineage: Bacteria > Bacillati > Actinomycetota > Actinomycetes > Streptosporangiales > Thermomonosporaceae > Spirillospora > Spirillospora sp. NPDC052242. The sequence continues at coordinate 7,436 of NZ_JBFAUZ010000027.1, read as the reverse complement.
GTGCCGATGGCGCCGAGCGCGTAGGGCGTCGCGGGCAGGGCCGCGGCGGCGGCCGTCAGCGCGGGCTGCTCGAAGGTGTCCGGGATGGGGAGGGTGTCGACCCGGTCCAGGGGCCAGACGATCACGAAGGCGCGGCCGATGACGTGGTCGATCGGGATGGTGCCGCCGCCGGGGTCGGCCTGGTGGGAGCGGGAGTCGTAGGAGAGCTCCCGGTGGTCGCCCATGACCCACACCTGGCCGGGCGCGACGGTGATGTCGAAGGGGTCGTTGGACGGCTTGTTCTGCTCGCCCGTGATCGGGTCGGTGTAGAGGTAGGACGACTCGTCGATCGGGACGCCGTTGACGGTGACGCGGCCCTGGGCGTCGCAGCACTTGACGCGGTCGCCGGGGATGCCGATGACCCGTTTGATGTAGTCCTTCTCGTTGGGGGCGAAGCCGAAGGCGGCGCCGACCCAGCGGAGGGCCTTGGAGACGGGGTTGGTGGGCTCGCTGACCTGGGTCTCGGGGTCCCAGGAGTCCAGCCCGTTGAAGACGATGATGTCACCGCGCTCGACGTCGCGGGTGTGGTAGACGATCTTGTTGACGAGGACCCGGTCGCCGACCTGGAGCGTGTTCTCCATGGAACCGGACGGGATGTAGAAGGCCTGAACGGCGAACGCCTTGATGACCAGGGCGAGGACGACGGCGATGACGACGAGAATGGGCAGTTCTTTCCAGAAGGAGCCCTGCTTTTTCTTCTTGTCGTCGCCGTCCTCGGCCGCCTCTTCTTCGGAGGTCACGGCCTGCTCTTCTTCGGGCACCGCGCCCTCGGCCTCGGATCGCACGTCTCTCCGATCGTCCTCATCAGTCATCAGATCAAAAGACTAGCGGCGCGGGGCCCGAACATGCCCGTCGCGGGCGTGTCGCAGAGAGCCGAGCCGAATATTTCCCCCGAAACGGGCAACGCCCCGGTACCGAGGGGTCCGGGGCGTTGCGGGGCACGGGCTCAGGACTCGCGCTTCTCCTTGATGCGCGCGGCCTTGCCGCGCAGGTTGCGCAGGTAGTAGAGCTTGGCGCGGCGGACGTCACCGCGGGTGACGACCTCGATCTTGTCGATCGACGGGCTGTTGATCGGGAACGTCCGCTCGACGCCGACGCTGTAGCTCACCTTGCGGACGGTGAAGGTCTCGCGGGCGCCGCCGCCCTGGCGCCGGATCACCACGCCCTGGAAGACCTGGATACGGCTCCGGTTGCCCTCCGTCACGCGGACGTGCACCTTCAGCGTGTCGCCCGGGCGGAAGTCCGGGACGTCGGCGCGCATCGCGGCCTTCTCGATCTCCTGGATCAGGGTGTGCATCGCAGCGGTTCCTCAAGGTCGAACGCGGGCGCCGAGAGGCCCCGTGGGTCCTTCGTGGGGGCGTCGCGCCGCGGAAGCGGTCTTCATCGCCTGCGAGAGTGCAGGCGCACGGACGCTCTAGTTTGCCATACCTTCGGCGTCAACCGGAAAACCGGCCTCACGCAGGACGTCGCGGTCGTGCGCGTCGAGGTGTTCGGGGGCCATGCGGGCGAGCAGTTCGGGACGGACGCGGGCGGTGCGGCGCAGCGCCTCGTCGCGGCGCCACCGGGCGATCGCGCCGTGGTTGCCGGAGAGGAGGACCTCCGGGACGGGACGGTCGCGCCACACCGGCGGCTTGGTGTAGACGGGGCCCTCCAGGAGGGATTCCATCGCGCCGGGGGCGAAGGAGTCGTCGGCGACCGAGTCGGCGTTGCCGAGGACGCCGGGCAGGAGCCGGGCGACGGCCTCCACCATGACGAGCACGGCGACCTCGCCGCCGGCGAGCACGAAGTCGCCGAGGCTGACCTCGTCGACGGGCATGCGGGCCGCGGCCTCCTCGGCGACGCGGGAGTCGATGCCCTCGTACCGTCCGCACGCGAAGACCAGGCGGGGCTCGGCGGCGTACTCGGCGGCGAGCGTCTGGGTGAAGGGCCGCCCGCCGGGGGTCGGGACGACCAGCCGGGCGGTGGTGCCGGGCGGGACGACGGCGTCCAGCGCCTCGCCCCACGGTTCGGGTTTCATCACCATGCCGGGCCCGCCGCCGTAGGGGGTGTCGTCCACGGTGCGGTGCCGGTCGTGCGTCCAGTCGCGCAGGTCGTGCACGGTGAGGTCGAGCAGCCCGCCGCGCCGGGCCTTGCCCAGCAGGGACAGGTCCAGCGGGGCGAAGTACTCGGGGAAGATCGTGACGATGTCGATGTTCATGATTCGTCGAGGAGGCCGGGGGGCGGGTCGATGACGAGCCGGCCGCCGGGCACGTCCACCTCGGGGACCAGCGCGGCCACGAACGGGACGAACCGGTCCCCTTCGGGCCCCCGCACGACCAGCAGGTCCTGGCCGTGGTGGAGGACGTCGGCGACGCGGCCGACGTCGGCGCCGTCGGTGGTGACGACGGCGAGGCCGATGAGCTCGCGGTCGTGGAACTCGTCGGGGTCGGCGGAGGGGCGGATGTCGTCGGGGGGGACGACCAGCCAGGTGCCGCGGACCTCCTCGGCGGCGTCGCGGTCCGCGATCCCGGCGAACCGGACGAGCAGGCGCCCGGAGTGCCAGCGGGCGCGCTCGACGGTGAGGGGCCCGGCGGACGCCGGGTCGGTGGCGATCTCGGTGCCGGGCGCGAACCGGACGTCCGGGTCGTCGGTGCGGACGTCGAGGGTCACCTCGCCGCGAATTCCGTGCGGACGGCCGATCCGGCCGATGACGATCGGGTCGCTCACGATGGGCGCCTCGCGTTCCGTCCCGCGCGTCCGCGACGCCCGCCGTCCGTGGCGGGGGTGAGCGGGACCGCGGGAAGCACCGTGCAGGCCGGGGAGGTCGCGACGGCCCGGCCCGGGGTCGCGGCGGACGTCGCCGAGGCGGGGAGGGATCGCGACTGAGCGAAGGGAGCCGCGGAGAGCTTCGCCGAGGCGAGGAGGGGCCGCGCCCCGGCGAAGACGATCGCGGGGCGGGCGGGTGGTGTCGAAGAGAGCGCTCGGGGGCGCCGACGGGCGGGGGGACGGCCGGGCAGGTCATCCCCCCGCACGGACACGGCGGTGCGCCGTGCGGCGGTGCTGAGGTTCACGCGCTCAGCGGACCTCGTTGACGTCGAGCAGGTCCACGCGCACGTAACGGCCCCCGGAGAGGGCGCTGATCACGGTGCGGAGGGCTTTGGCGGTGCGGCCGCCGCGGCCGATGACCTTGCCGAGGTCCTCGGGGTGCACGCGCACCTCCAGGACCCGGCCGCCCCTGATCCGGCGGGCGCGCACTCCGACGTCGTCGGGGTGCTCGACGATCCCGCGGACCAGGTGCTCGAGCGCTTCTTCGAGCACGTCAGCCCTCGCTCTTGACTTCGGTTTCGGCCTTCTTCGGCTCGGCCTTCTTCTTGGCGCGGGTCGCGGTGGCCTCGGCCGCGTCGTCGCCCAGCGCCTCCTTCACCGCGGCCTCGAAGACGGCCTTGCGGTCGGGGCGCGGCTCGGCGACCTTGAGGGTGCCCTCGGCGCCCGGCTCGCCCTTGAACTTCTGCCAGTCACCGGTGATCTTGAGCAGGTTCAGGACGGCCTCGGTCGGCTGCGCGCCGACGCCGAGCCAGTACTGGGCCCGCTCGGAGTCGATCTGGATGAGCGACGGGTCCTGCTTGGGCTGGTAGAGGCCGATCTCCTCGATCGCCCGGCCGTCCCGCTTGGTGCGGGCGTCGGCGACGACGACCCGGTACTGCGGGTTCCGGATCTTCCCCAGACGCTTGAGCTTGATCTTGACTGCCACGGGTGTGGTGTACTCCAGACTTCATTACAGGGTGGGCGGGCCGCGCCAGGTGGGGAACACCGGCCTTCGGTCCACCCGATGGACTCCGGCCGCGCAGGACGAGAGAGGGCGCCGCGCGGCTCCGGGTTTCCAGGCACGCCATTCTGCCAGACGGACGCGGGAAAAGCGCAATCGGGCGGTGACGCCGCGCGTCACTTCTTCTTGCGCGGCTGGAGCTTGTCGAGGTCGGGCATCTGGAAGCCGGGCGGGAGCTGCCCGCCGCCGAGGCCGGGGGGAAGCTGGCCGCCGCCGAGGCCGGGTGGGAGGCCCTGGGGCGCGCCGTCGGCGGGCTCCTTGGGCCGGTTCGCCTGGGCGGCGCGCTTGCGGGGGTCGCCGCTGCGCTGCTTGCCCTTCTTGTTCTTGGCCTTGGCCGCCTTGGCCGCCTTGCGCCTGCCCCCGCCGGGCATGCCCGGCATGCCGGGGATGCCGCCGGCCATCTGGCGCATCATCTTCTGCGCGTCGAAGAAGCGGGTGACGAGGCTGTTGACCTCGCCGACGGTGACGCCGGAGCCCTTGGCGATGCGGGCCCGCCGGGACCCGTTGATGATCTTGGGCTGGGAGCGTTCCTGCGGGGTCATCGAGCGGATGATCGCGGCGATCCGGTCGAGGTCGCGGTCGTCGATCTGGCTGATCTGGTCGCGGACCTGCCCCATGCCGGGCATCATCCCGAGCAGGTTGCCGATCGGGCCGAGCTTGCGGATCATCATCATCTGCTCGAGGAAGTCCTCGAGGGTGAAGTCCTCGCCGGAGGCGAACTTGGCCGACATCTTCTCGGCCTGCGCCTCGTCGAACGTGCGCTCGGCCTGCTCGATCAGGGTGAGGATGTCGCCCATGTCGAGGATGCGCCCGGCCATCCGGTCCGGGTGGAAGACGCTGAAGTCCTCGAGCTTCTCGCCGGTGGAGGCGAACATGATCGGCCGGCCGGTGATGTGCCGGACCGAGAGGGCCGCGCCGCCGCGCGCGTCGCCGTCGAGCTTGGTGAGGACGACGCCGTCGAAGCCGACGCCGTCCATGAACGCCTGGGCGGTGTTGACGGCGTCCTGGCCGACCATGGCGTCGACGACGAACAGGACGTCGTCGGGCTGCACGGCGTCGCGGATGTCGATCGCCTGCTGCATCATCTCGGCGTCGATGCCGAGCCGGCCGGCGGTGTCGATGACGACGATGCTGTGCTGGGCGCGGCGGGCCTGCTCGATGGAGCGGCGGGCGACGTCCACGGGGTCGCCGACGCCGCTGCCGGGCTCGGGCGCGAACACCGGGACCCCGGCGCGCTCGCCGACGACCTCGAGCTGCTGGACGGCGTTGGGCCGCTGCAGGTCGGCCGCCACCAGCAGCGGGGTCTGGCCCTCCTGCTTGAGCCAGCGGGCGAGCTTCCCGGCGAGGGTGGTCTTGCCGGCGCCCTGGAGGCCCGCGAGCATGATGACGGTCGGCGGGTTCTTGGCGAGCCGCAGTTCGCGGGTCTCGCCGCCGAGGATCTCGATGAGCTCCTCGTTGACGATCTTGACGACCTGCTGCGCGGGGTTCAGCGCCTGCGAGACCTCGGCGCCCCGCGCGCGCTCCTTGACGCGGGCGATGAAGTCCTTGACCACGGGCAGCGCGACGTCGGCCTCGAGCAGCGCGACGCGGATCTCGCGGGCCGTGGCGTTGATGTCGGCCTCGGAGAGCCGGCCCTTGGTGCGCAGCGACGAGAAGACCGTCGTCAGCCGGTCGGAGAGCGTCTCGAACACGTGTCTGGACCGTCCTTGGAAAGCTACTGGGATCGTCTATCAGCGTATCGGCTCCCCGGCGGGTTCCCACCCGCCTCGGGCGACCGTCTGCGGGGCGTTCGTCCTCCCGCCCCTCCCGCGCCGAGTGCCGGGGGCTCGCCCACGCCCCGCGATGTTCAGGTCAGCGCGTCCAGGATGTCGGCGCGGACGGCCTCCAGGACGGACGGGTCGGCGGGCGGGCGGTCGCGGGAATCGACGACGTAGAAGACGTCGACGGCCTCGGCGCCGAGCGTGTCGACCTGGGCGGCGCGGATCTGCAGGCCGTGCCCGCCGAGCGCCCGCCCGATCCGCCACAGCAGCCCGGGACGGTCGTGGGCGCGGACCTCGACGACGGCGGCGGTGCTGGACGCGCCGTCGACGATCATCACGCGCGGCGGCGGGACGGCGGTGCCGGGACGGACGCGCCGGGAGCGGGCGCGGCGGTCGAGGCGGTCGGCGACGTCGAGGCGGTCGGCGAGCATCCGGCGCAGGTCGGCCTCGAGGGCGGCGGGGTCGGGCGGGGAGCCGAACTCGGGGACGGCGGTGAAGTCGAGGACGGCGGTGCCCGCGGAGGTTCCGGGGGACGACACGGTGCGGGCCGTCCGGACGGCGAGGCGGTGCAGGGCGAGGACGCCCGCGGCGCGCCAGAGCAGTCCGGGACGGTCGGGCGCGGCGATCGTCACGCGGGTTCCGGCGACGCGGACGTTGACGCCGTCGCGGCGGGCGAGGGCGAGTTCGCGCTCGCCGAGGGCGGGCGGGGGCGGCGGGGTGCCGCCGGACAGCGCGGCGGCGGCGCGGCGGGCGAGTTCGGCGACGAGCCGGGCCTTCCAGGCGTTCCAGGCGGCGGGGCCGGTGGCGTGGCCGTCGGCGACGGCGAGGGCGGCGAGCAGTTCGAGGGTCTCGCGTTCGCGGCCGGGGACGGCGGCGACGGCGGCGGTGACGGTCGCGACGGTGGCGGGGTCGTCGATGTCGCGGCGGGTGGCGGTGTGCGGGAGCAGGAGGTGGTGCCGGACGACGGCCTCCAGGACGCGCGCGTCGGCGGCGTCGAAGCCGAGGCGGGCGGCGATGTCGCGGGCGATGGGGGCGCCGGCGGCGGAGTGGTCGCCGCCGCGCCCCTTGCCGATGTCGTGCAGCAGCGCGCCGACGAGGAGGAGGTCGGGGCGGGCGACGTCGCGGGTGCGGGCGGCGGCGCCGGCGGCGGTCTCGACGAGGTGGCGGTCGACGGTGAAGCGGTGGATCGGGTCGCGCTGCGGCCGGTTCCGGACGTGCTCCCATTCGGGGATCAGCCGGACGATCAGCCCGGCCTGGTCGAGCGCCTCCCAGACGGGGATCGCGGCGGGCCCGGCGCCGAGCAGCGAGACGAGCGCGTCGCGGGCCGCCGCGGGCCACGGCGGGCGCGGCACGGCGGCGGACGCGGCGAGGCGGTCGACGGTCGCGGGCGCGAGCGGCAGGCCGTGCTGCGCGGCGGCCGCGGCGACGCGCGGGACGAGCGCGGGGTCGTCCAGGTCGGCGCCGCGGGCGAGGACGACCTCGCCGTCGTGCTCGACGGCGCCGTCGCCCACGGGGCGGCGGCGGGACGGGGGCCGGCGGCCGGCGGCGAACCGTTCGACGCGCCGCCAGAGCTGGTCGGCGGCGTGCGCGATGGTGCGGGCGGCCTCGGCGGTGGCGTGCTTGAGCGCGTGGGCGTCCGGGAACTCGAGGGCGGCGGCGACGGCGTCGTGCTCCTGCAGGACGAGCCGGTCGGAGGCGCGGCCCGTCACGTCGTGGAGGGCGTGCCGGACGTCGAGGCGACGAGCAGCCCCGGGTGGCCGCAGTCGCGCAGGACGGTGAGGAGTCCCTGCAGGAACCCGAGGGCGCCGAAATGGTCGAGGTCGCCGCGGATC